>DAOMZC010000795.1:0-3582 GCA_035437965.1 Pseudomonadota bacterium | reverse complement strand
CGCAAAAAAAACGGGACCTACGCCAAGGCGTAAGTCCCGCTGAATGAATCACTTACTTTGGAGCGCCCTCTGGGCGTTCAGGCCCAATCAGACCCGCTGCCGCAAGCGCCCCGGCTCGGGCTGCTTACCAGCGCCCGCCGCCGCCGCCGCCACCACCACGGCCGCCGCCGCCACCACCACGACCGCCGCCGCCACCACGGCCGCCACCGAACCCGCCACCACCACCACCGCCGCCGCCGCGATCCTCACGCGGCCGCGCCTCGTTCACGGTCAGGGTGCGGTTGTTCGATACCTGGCCGTGCATCGCCTTGATGGCGGCCTGGGCCTCGGCATCACTGCCCATCTCGACGAAGCCGAAGCCCTTGCTGCGGCCCGTGTCACGATCCTCGATGACTTGAGCGCTCTCGACGTGGCCGTAGGCGGCGAACATCTGCTCCAAGTCCGCGCTGCTTGTCGTATACGCAAGGTTACCAACATACAGCTTCTTGCCCATGTGCTTCTCCTGTGCCGGGCCTCGTGCCCGCGGTTTTCCGTCAATTAAGCAAGTCAGGTGCGGGAGTTGTGGGCTGACGCTGAGACGCTGGCGAGACAGCTTTCAAAGGACCAGGGCCAAAGGCTCCCCGGATCCTTAAGTTCCCCAAGATCCTCAAAGTTCCAAGATCCACAGGCCATTTCCGTTCGCTTTCAGTGCCGTATCCGCAGCCGTGCCTGAGTAACTTAATGGTGCCTTCTAGGCAGTACACCAGGAAGGCCGGTTCGGGATAGAAAAATCGTCAGTCCAGTCGAGAGCCAGGCCGGGACCGGCCGATGCTGGCCGGACAAAAAAGCCCGCCCAAAAGGGCACTCAGGCGATCGGCGGGCGGCCAAGTCCTTGGTCCTCTTGGCCAGGCAAGCGATCGGGACATCCGGCGACTTGGTTACTTGCAGCCTGGTACTTGCAGCCTGGAGCCCGCGCGCCCGGCCTGTGCTAGCTTCCGGGCAAGCCATGCGCCTTCATGCCATCGACTATGCGGTCATCGCCGTCTACTTCGTCTTCGTGCTGGGCATCGGCGTGATTCTCAAGAGCCGGATGAAGACCAGCGCCGACTTCTTCCTGTCGGGGCGGGCCATCCCGGCGTGGATCACCGGCCTTGCGTTCCTGTCGGCCAACCTCGGGGCGCAGGAGGTCATCGGCATGGGGGCGAGCGGCGCCAAGTACGGCATCGCCACCGCCCACTTCTACTGGCTCGGCGCCATCCCGGCGATGGTGTTCGTGGGCCTGTTCATGATGCCGTTTTATTACGGGTCGCGCGCCCGCTCGGTGCCCGAGTACCTGAAGCTGCGCTTCGACGAAAAGACGCGCGCCTGGAACGCGGGGTCGTTCGCGGTGATGACGGTGTTTTCCTCGGGCGTGTCGATGTATGCGATGGGCAAGCTGCTGCAGCTGCTCCTGCACTGGGACTTCAGCATGTCGGTGCTGCTGTCGGCGACGATCGTGCTGGCCTATACGTTCCTCGGCGGGCTGACCTCGGCGATCTACAACGAGGTGCTGCAGTTCTTCCTCATCGTCCTCGGCTTCTTCCCGCTTGTGACCCTAGGGCTCGTCGATGTCGGCGGCTGGCAGGGGCTCAAGGCGCGGCTGGCCACCGAGGCGCTCGCCCGCGGGGCACCGGCGGCGTCTCTGACCAGCGCCTGGCGCTACCTCGGCGACGCGAGCCAGAACCCGATGGGCGTCGAGTGGTTCGGGCTGGTGATGGGCCTGGGCTTCGTGCTCTCGTTCGGCTACTGGTGCACCGACTTCCTCGTCGTCCAGCGGGCGATGGCCGCCGAGTCGATGACCGCTGCGCGGCGCACCCCGCTCATCGCCGCGGTGCCCAAGATGCTGTTTCCGTTCCTGGTCATCCTGCCGGGCCTGCTCGCCCTGACCGTGACCGACCCGACGGCGCGCTCGGCGGCGAGCCCCCCGGGTGCCGTCGTCAGCGCCGCGGCCGACCCAGCGCCCGGGGTGCCTGGGGCGACCGGGCTCATTCCCGCCAAGCGCGATGAGCGGACCGGCCAGGCGCTGGTCGGCTCCGACGGTCGGCTCGAGCTGGACTATGACCTGGCGACGCCGCTGTTGCTGCAGCGCTACTTCCCGGCGGGGCTCCTGGGCCTGGGGCTGTGCGCGCTCATCGCGTCGTTCATGTCGGGGATGGCCGGGAACACGACCGCGTTCAATACGGTCTGGACCTACGATATCTATCAGAGTTATCTCAATAAGCATGCCTCGGATCAGCACTATCTGTGGATGGGGCGAATGTCGACAGTGGCAGGTATCGCGATATCGGTACTGGCCGCTTATGTAGCAAAACAGTTCAACAACATAATGGATCTGCTGCAGCTCGTGTTTGCGTTTGTGAACGCGCCGCTGTTTGCGACCTTCCTGCTCGGGATGTTCACCCGCCGGGCGACCGGTCATGGCGCCTTCTTCGGCCTGCTCGGCGGCTCGCTGGCCGCCGCGGTGCACCATGGGCTGACCCTGCCGGGAGGGGCCAGCCCGGGGCTCAAGGGCGGCTTCCTCGGCCACGTCGCGCACCACTATCCAAGCGAGATGGCGCAGAACTTCTGGACCGCGATCTGCGCCTGGACCTGCTGCTTTGTGGTGACCGCGGTGATCTCGATGTTCACCAAACCGCGCAATCAGGAAGAGCTGCGCGGGCTGGTTTATTCGCTTACCGAAAAGCCATCGGCGCAAGGGCTGCGCTTGTATCAGCACCCCGGTATCTTGGCCGCTTGCGTACTCGCCTTGACCCTGGTGCTCAATATCATCTTTTGGTGAAAACGGACGAGGAGCGGGCCGATGGGACTTGATCTGCGCTGGCCGATTGGCCTCATGTTCATGCTGCTCGGGGCGCTGCTGGCGGTCTATGGGGTCGCCACCGGCGGGGACGCCATGTATGGGCGCTCGCTTGGCTACAACGTCAACCTGATCTGGGGGGCGGTGCTGTGGGCCTTGGGCACCAGCCTGCTCTTGGTCTTGCTGCTCGGGAGACGGCGACGGGCGGCTAGCGCGGGTGCAGGCGATCCAGGAGCGGCGCGTTCAGCGGATCGATGAAGAAGGTGCACAGGTCGCGGACGTCGGCCTCGGCCTCGGCCGCGGCGTCGGCGCCGTGGTGGTCCAGGCGCAGGTGGTAGCCGTCCTGGCTGGCCGAGAGGTCGACGTTGCGGATCACACTCACCGCCGAGATCAGGTCGCCGGAGAAGCTCAGCGCCGCCCGCTGCAGCGTCCGCCGCACCGCCCGCCGCCAGGCGACCGTCGAGAACGTCACGTCCGGCTGGTCGCGCAGGAGCTCGGCCAGGCGCTTCACGGCGCGATAGGCGAGGTCGCGCTTCCACGCCGCCACGTCGTCCGCCGGCTTGGCGGAGTGCCGGGGATGGAAGGCGCGCACCGCCAGCCCGAGCAGCCGGGCCAGGTCGGCCGGCGGCATCGCCGTCGCCAGGATGTACTCGGGGCGCAGCCCTTCGACGCCGCGGGCGAGGATGAACCGCAGCTCGCCGACCGGCCGCTTGGCGAGGGCCGGCGAGACCACCAGCGCCCTCGGCATGCGCGCGAACACCTTGGGC
>DAOMZC010000794.1:0-3583 GCA_035437965.1 Pseudomonadota bacterium | reverse complement strand
AAGTCATAGCTTATCGAGCCGTTGGCATCGACTGAAGCGCCGCGCACCTGCCCGCTCTGGGCGGGAACATACAGGCCGTCCTTGGCCCAGCGCATCGACAGCCGGATCGGATCGCCGATCTGCCACACCCCCTGCCCGTCATCGAGGCGCTGATCACCGGCGGCGAAGGACCATTCGGCGACCTGCTGGCCGTTGATCTCGTTGCCCTTGTTGACCCGGTACTCGATGGCAAGGTTGTAGCGTGCGACATCGCTGCCGCGGTCGACCAGGAGCTGGGCGAAGAACGGCCGCAGCTTGCGCATCGAGTCGAGAAACCCGTTGATCTCGCGCCCGATGTCGGCCACCGCGCTCTGCGTATCGCGGCGCTGGACGTAGCCGTCGTAGCGCTGCATGAACTCATCGAACTCCTGGTAGAAGCCGCGGATGTCGCGCGGGCTGGCGTCCGGGTCATCGATCGACTGCGCGTTCTTGGTAAACGGGAACTTGCCCGCGAGCTCGCGGTTGAACCGCCGCGCCAGGTGATCGTAAAGCTCAAGCGTCTTTTCCGTGATGTAAAGGAGGCACCGCTTGCGCACTGCGTCTTGAATGCGCGTCCGGGTCTGCAGGAAGTAGTCGGTGTTCTCGCTGCTCCTTCGCGGCAGCTTGTCGAGGCAATTTTCCGGGGTCACGGTAAGAAGGGTCGTGTCCATGAACGACTCCATGTCCTTGACCGAGTTGCCCGGGGTTATCTTTTCGAAGTACTCAAGCTGGGTTACGATGTTGCGCCACTTGTTGACCAGCGGATCGCTGCTGTTGCCGGCCGAGGTCAGTCCGTCCAGGAGCGCCACCGGGATCTGGGCGTAGTCGCGCGCCCAGCCCTTTATGCGGTTGCGCTGCGCCTTTATGTACTGCGCCAGGCCGTCGGCGTCCTCGACATCGAAGGCCAGCAGCACCGGCGGCTGCTCGCCGCGCCACTGCGACAGCTTGCTTGAGATGCGGTACATGTCCTCGCGCTCCATCAGCGTGTCGATGCGGCGCAGGAGCTCGCGGTTGTCGTCTTCGAGCTGGCGGTAAAGCTCCCCGTGCGCGGCCTTGAGGCCGAGGCGATCGTAGGTCTCCAGGATCTGCCGCAGCGCCGCGGAGACCCGCTTGAGGACCGCCACCTCGGAGGAGATTTCCTCCTGCAGGGCGTTGATGTCGCCGGAGAAGCGCAGCACGCGCTCCAGGCGCCGCGCCTGCCCGACCAGCGCCGGCATGTTCTGACCGAGCCGCTCGATCGCGGAGTGCTTCACCACCTCGCGGATCGGCTGATACACCTGCCCGACCCGGTCGCGCACGTAGGACTCGTAGGCTTCGGACTGGCCGATCGCCTGGCGCAGCAGGTCCTCGTTCCAGTTGACGCGGTAAGAGCCCTCGGACGCCTGCAGGTGCGGCTTTTCGACCTCCTGCATGACGAAGGTGAGCGCCAGGAAGCTCTCCACACCGGACTTCAGGCTCATGGTGGCCGGTGTCATGACGATGCGGTTCTTGTCGTTGTCGCGGATCAGCATGGCGCCCACGCCGGGCAGCTCCTGACCCAGCACCGACCGGCGCAGCTGCTGGTGCGACGCCAGCCACAGCAGCTTGACCTCATCGGCCAGCTCGCCGCTCGGCGAAAACCGGCGCAGCGAGTCCATGACTTCGGTGAACGCCTCCCCAAGGTCGAGCGACTCCTTGGCCATCCACAGGAGCTCCGAGCGCGAAAGGTCGCGGTCGAGCCGCTGCAGCACGCCGCGCAGCTCGAGCAGCGTGGGGAGATCGGCGGCGCTGCTCTCGCTCTCGGCGGTGAGGCGGCTTATGTACTGGCGCAGCTCCTCCATCTCGAGCTGCACCGGGTTTTCGATGAACAGCCGCTGCTGCAGGGCGTGACAGATGGCCCGCGCCCGCGCCTGGATCTTGGGATCTATAGTCCGCAGGTCGAAGGGGCGGTAGGTCACGTTGGCCAGCGCTTCGGAATAAAAATCACTGTTCTTGTCGAAGCTGCGATCCAGGTCGACGCCGAAGACGTACTTGACCAGCGGCGCCACGGTGTCAAAGCGCTTGTGGTGATCGCTGCCCAGCCGGTTGTACATCTCCACCTGCTGGGTGAACTCGGTGTAGGCGTGCGCGAACTCGCGCAGCTCCCCAAACTCCGGCATCGCCCGCAGCGCCTGCACCTGCACGAGCTTGGAGGTCATGCGCTCGCCGGCGCCCTTCTTGTCGCCGGGGACCGGCTCGCCGGCGGGGGGCGGCTCATCGCTAGTGGGGCTGACCGCGGCGTCCGGGGATGCGCTGTCGAGCTGCAACGCCTGCTTGGCCTTGAGCTCCAGGCCCTGGTGCAGGCCGGCCAGCACCACGGTCTCGAACGACCGCCGCATCACTTCCTGCACATCGTCGTCCAGAGAGCTCAGCCAGGAGGTCGGCAGGCGGATGCTGACCAGCCGGGCGGTCGAGACGCTGCTCACCCCGGCCAAGAGCTCCTGCGTGCGCTGGGCGAAGCGCTCCTTGTCCTGGGCGACCGAGCTGGCGCCGCCGGTCGGCACCTTGTCGAAGAAGCTGATGACGGCGCGCGCATCGCGGCCGAGGTTGGCGTACGCCGTCCATAAAAGCAGCACGCTGAGCAGCACCGACACGCCGAGCGCGATCTTGATGCTGCGCAGCGCCTGCGCGCCGGTGATGAGGCCGCGCCGCAGCGGTCGGGTAAGCCCGCTCTCGGGCAGGATCTTTTTCTGGAACAGGTGCAGCAGACAGACCGGCTGGCGCTGCTGCTTGCCCGGCTGCACCGGCTGCACCATCGCACTGGCGATCGTCGCGTCCCCGCACAGGTAGAACCCGCGCAAGAGGTTCGACTCGCTGTACACATTGCTGCGGAACAGCTGATCGAGGTAGAGCCGCAGCGGCTCGCGCACCGCCTGGGTGTTGCGCGGCAGCAGGAACGCCGCGTCACGCTCCTTGTCACTCAGCTTGCCCAGCGCGAGCAGGTCCACTTGCAGGTCGGTCTGGGTCTTGTAGATCTCGGCGAACGCCTGATCGATCCACGCGCTGTCGTACGGCGCGTTCAGCTCGTAGGGCGAGGACCAGCCGAGCAGCTGCTCGCGCTGCGCCCCGGACAGGCCGCTGCAGAACGCGACGAAGCCCGGCAGCGCGTCGGCCTTGCTGATCAGCACATAGGACGGCAGGCGCAGGCCGATGAAGTGCTGGAGCTGCTGGAGCCGCTCGTACAGCTGCCCGGCGCGCCCCTTGAGCTGCTCTTCATGGAGCCGGTCGTCACCAACGAAGTGGTTCGCCGGCAGCACCAGCACGACGCTGTCCAGCGGGCGCTTGGGGCGCGCGGCGCGGAGCAGGGCGGCGAGGTGGCCAAAGACCTCCTCATCTTGCCACACCTCGCTGTTGACGTCGATCGCCACCCCTTTGTCGTAAAACCAGAAGCGGCAGCCGGCGGCCTCCGCCAGCTCGTCGGGCGCGCCGCGGAACGGCACGTGCATTCCGGTGCTCGCAAGGAGCGTGCTCTGTCCGGCTCCCGGCTCGCCCAGGACCAGGCACCAGGGCATCGCGTAGCGCCCGGCCAGGCCGCCGACGTTCTGGT
>DAOMZC010000793.1:0-3601 GCA_035437965.1 Pseudomonadota bacterium | reverse complement strand
TGACAACGATCCGCTTCCCGATCCGCAGTTCACCCTCACCGAAGACATCATCTACGGACGCAAGTGGGGAACCGCCCTCACCATGGATGTCTTCTCCCCGAAAGAAAATTCCAACGGACGCGGCCTCATCCTCGTCCTCAGCAGCGGCTGGATGTCCGACAAAGGGGCCATCGGACTGCCACTTTAGTCCTTCCCAAGCGGCGGCCGGCGCTACCCCGGGGCTTCACCCGGCGCAGCAGGACCGGACGCCGGATGCCGCGGCGGGCGTCCTTGGTCACTGGGCCCAGGACGGAGCGCACGCCGCGGCGCCGCCCAGGCGGCTGAGCCCGCGCGAGCAGTTCGACAGCGCCTACGAGGACCTGCGCAACCGACAGCTCAACGAGGCCGAGCAGAGCGCGGCCCGCTGGCGCGAGCTGTCGGCCACCGAGCTCGCCGCGGCGACGCCGCAAGATCCCCTGACAGCGCCCAAAGCAGGGGAGCTCGGCTACACCACCAGCGTCGGCGGCCACACCTACAAGTACGATCGCGTGGCCGAGGATCCGAACCGCCCCACCCAGGCCCGGGATCTGCTCGGACCCGAGGCGTCGCAGTTTCACAGCCGCGCGCTCGTCACCGACCGCCCCAAGCAGGACCCGACCAACGCCCGCGAGCGCGCCTATCAGGACGTAACCGTCTTGAACAGCAACGGAACCACCTCCACGCTGAGCCAGAACGACAGCGGCGTCGTCGAGCTGCCCACCCAGGGCTTTGGGTTTAGCACCTACAACCGCAACGACGTCGATCTGCCGGGCGACCGCCGGCACCCGCAGAAGCAGAAGGATCAGTGGGGGACTCCCGACGCCGTCGCGCGGATCATCAACATCGCCAACGACTACGGAACCCTGCACGCCGGGGAAAATGACGCCGCGGGGACTCTGCAGCCGGGGCGGACGATTCAGTACGGCGACCTCGCCACCGACGACAACCAGAGCCCGCTCCTGGAGTCGGGACGGTCCCGGCGCCACGCCTCCCACGGCACCGCCGACCAGGTCGACATCCGCTATCCCAGCACCACGTTCGACACCAACACCTTCATCCGCACTGCCGAGGGCTGGGGCGCCAACAACTTCTACTACAGCCCGTCCTTGGAAGGGCAGGCGTACTTCGGCAGCGGCACTCACAATGCGACCAATGCCGAGCACCGAAACCACCTGCACATGGGCTTCGGACTGGGCGGCCGCTAGGTCGCCGGCTTTATATGTAGCGCGTCGGCCGCTGCGCTCCGATTCCTAGCGGGACAGATTCCCAATCGACTACGAGCTGCGGTCTATCCGCTCGCTCCATCGCGGTGCACCGTCTGCGGGGAGAACGCCGGGACGCACACCGCTACATACTCTGCTCCGTCGGCTTCCGGGGTGCTATAGCGTACCCACTCGCCGCCGCGGGTGATCACCGCCTGGCCGGCGCGCACCTCCAGGGCGCCGTCGCGGTGCTCGACCCGCAGGACGCCGCGCAGCACCACCGTGTACTCATCAAACTGCGGCGTCTGTCCGGGCTCCTGCCAGCCGCCGGGGCTGCGCATGTGCGCGATGCTGACGGCGTCGGTGTTCGAGGTCACCCGTCCGACGTACTCGTCAATGAGCTTGGGCTTGTTGCCCGCGGCTTCGATGCGGCTCGGCTTCTGGATAAGGGTCGGCATGCCGGCAGGCTAGCATGTCTGGCCCCGGCTGCGCCCGATTACGCCCGCTGCGCCCGAGCCTACGTCCTCCACGTCGATGACGGCGGCAAGAGCCGCGATTTTAGCTAGCGCTGGCGAGTGCAAATCAGCATAATTTCAGGTCAGTTCCCTATGCTCAAGCTGCTCATCGTCGACGACAGTAAGGTCATGCGCGATATGATCGCCGCCTGCCTGCGTCCCCTCGGCGGAGCCGCCTTCGAGTTCGCCGCGAGCGGCCTTGAGGCCATCGAGCGACTGTCGCTGAACGAGTTCGCGCTGATCGTCCTCGACCTGAACATGCCGGACATCGGCGGCGTCGAGGTCGTCGAGTTCGTCCGCGCCCAGGACCGGCTGCGCCGCCTGCCGATCCTCATCGTGACCACGCGCGGCGATGAAGTCAGTCGGCAGCAGGTCCTCGCGGCCGGCGCGTCGCGCTACATGACCAAGCCCTTCACACCGGAGCAGATTCTCAGTGCCGTACGGGAGCTCCTCGCCCCGACCGCACCATGAGCGAGGTCATCGACTTAAAGCAGTTCCTCACCGGCTTCCTGTCCGAGACCAGTGAGCTCCTGCGCACCGCCAATGTGAACCTGCTGCTGCTCGAGTCGGCGGCGGCCAAAGGGAGTCCCAACCCGCGGGCGGTGCGAGAGCTCTACCGCGCCCTGCACACCATCAAGGGTCTGTCCGCCATGGTGGGGGTCGATCCGATCGTGGATCTGGCGCACGCGGTAGAGACCGTTCTGCGCGCCGCGGACCGCGGCTCCGGCCAGATGTCGCAGGAGGCCATCGAGCTGTCGCTCAAGGGGGTCAAGGCGATTGAGGATCGGGTCGATGCGGTCGCCAAGAAGAAAGAGGTGCCGCGCGCCCCGGTGCGCCTGCTGGAGGCCCTGGGACGGCTCGAGCCGGTGGCGGCGCGGCCGCCGGTGAGCCAGAGCCTGCCGCTGCTCCGACCGGAGCTGCAGGCCAAGCTGTCTCCCGCCGAGCTGCAGGAAGTCGCCAGCGGGGTCGCCGCCGGTCGGCGCCTGTTTCAGGTTGAATTCTTGCCGAGCACGACCCGCGCCAGCCAGGGCGTCACCATCACCTGGGTCCGCGAGCGCATCGGCGAGGTGGGCGAGATCGTCAAGATCGTCCCCCGCTCGATGAAGCAGTCGGTCGCCGCGCCCGGCGGGCTGGCGTTCGATCTGCTGGTGCTCACCGACACCACAGCTCAGCGGCTGGCCGAGGTCGCGCAGCTGCGCGCCGAAGAGGTTGTGGCAATCGGCCCCGGACCGCCGGCCGTCGAAACCAGCCCGCCCGCCGCCGAGCCGATTGGCGAAGAGCTCGACGAGCTCGCCCCCGACTCCGATCCGGTCACCTTCGTGCGCGTCGAGGTCACGCGGCTCGACGACGCGCTGAACAAGCTGAGTGAGCTCATCATCAGCCGCTTCAAGCTGAAGCGCGAGATTGCGGCGCTCGCGGCGCGCGGGGTCGATGTGCGGGCGCTGCTCGACATCGATGTCCTGTACGGTCTGCAGCTCGACGATCTGCGCGGCGCGATCATGCGTACGCGGATGGTCCCGATGGCCGAGCTCCTGGCGCGCATCCCGCTGCTCGTCCGCGCGCTGGGCCGCGACACCGGCCGGGCCGTCCGCTTGGAGATCGACGCCCAGGACGTGGAGCTCGACAAGTCGGTCGGCGACCGCATCTTCCCGGCCATCGTGCACCTTGTCCGCAACGCCATCGATCACGCCATCGAGCCGCCGGCCGAGCGCGAGCGCCGCGGCAAGCCCCGCGAGGGTCTGGTCCGCATCGTCTGCAACACCCGCGCCAGCAACCAGCTGGAGCTGGCATTTACCGACGACGGGCGCGGCATCGACGCCGCCGCGGTGGCCCGCCGGGCGGGACGCGAGCCGCCGCCGACCGACG
>DAOMZC010000792.1:0-3608 GCA_035437965.1 Pseudomonadota bacterium | reverse complement strand
TTCCAGCGTCGAGTTATCCACGCTGTTCCTCGACCGCACCGAGCGCCTGAATCCGCCCCTTGGTGACCAGCAGGTCGCCGACCAGCGCCGGTCGCGCCGCCTCCTGGGTCAGCAGCACGCCGCCGCGCAGCAGGTATCCCTTGCCGTCGCTCATGGCCGCCTCTTGGGGCGCCCCGCGGGCGAGGTCTGCTCGGCGAACTGCTCCAGATCCGCGGGGCGGAAGGCGTGCGGCAGCAGCACCGAGAGGCGGGTGCGCTGGGCCGGGCCGCTCGGGCTGCACAGCACCACCTCGGCGTCGTGGGCGAACTCGGCCAGCGTCTGCCGGCACATCCCGCACGGGGCCGCCGGCGGCCACAGGCTGGTGCACACCGCCACCGCGACCACCTGCCGACCGCCGGCGAGGACCGCCGCCAGCACCGCGGTCCGCTCGGCGCACACGGCGAGCCCGTAGGAGGCGTTCTCGACGTTGGCCCCGGTAAAGATGCGACCGTCGCCCAGGCGCACCGCGGCGCCCACCGCAAAGCCCGAGTAGGGCGCGTAGGCCTTGCTCTGGACGGCGCGCGCGGCGGCGATGAGCTCGCCGAGCTCACGCGGCAGCGGCTGTCGGCTGTCGGCGTCGAGGACGACCAGCTCGTCTTGCTGGGGGGCGGCCTGGGGGTCGGTGACCCGCGGCGCGGCGGTAGACGACACGGCGGCAGACGGCGCGGGGGCCGGCGGATCGCCTCCGCCGGCACTACGATGCGCTCGCGGCTTGGTCATGGCGCAGCGGCTCCCTTCAAGCAGCGGTAGAGCCGGCGAGCTCGCGCCCGATCGCGGCCAGGATCCCGTCGAGGAGACGGATGAACACCCCGCGCACCCGCTGCGCCGTCTCGGTGACCTCGTCGTGCGACAGCGGCTGCGCCGAGATCCCCGCCGCGAGGTTGGTTACGCAGCTGATGCCCAGGACCCGCGCGCCCATGTGGCGGGCCGCGATCGCCTCGGGCACCGTCGACATGCCGACCAGGTCGGCGCCGAGCGTGCGCAGCATCCGCACCTCGGCCGGGGTCTCGTACTGCGGTCCGAGGCCGCAGGCGTAGACCCCGCTCGGCAGCCGCAGCGACAGCCGCGCCGCGACCTCCTCGGCCAGCCGGCGCAGCCGCGGGTCGTAGACCGCGGTCATGTCGGGGAACCGCGGCCCCAGAGTCGGATCATTTTCACCGCGCAGCGGCGAGCCGCCCACCAGGTTCAGGTGATCGCGGATGAGCACCAGGTCGCCGGCCTCAAGGCCCTCACCGACCCCGCCGGCGGCGTTGGTCAGCAGCACCACCTGACAGCCCGCCCCGATGAGCGCCCGCACCGGCAGCACCACCGTCTGCAGATCGTGGCCTTCGTAGGCGTGGACGCGGCCCTGCATGGCCAGCACCTCCACCCCCGGAGCGCCGCCCTCGCCGCGCGTCCGCCCGTAGAAGAGCCGCCCGGCGTGGCCCTGCACGTGCGAGCTCGGCAGGCCGAGGTCCTTATAGTCGACGTGACGCGCCGCCCCCAGCTGCTCGGCGTAGTCCCCCAGGCCCGAGCCGAGGACCAGGGCGACCTGCGGCCGCGCTCCCGCGGGCAGGAATTCCTTGATCCGCGCGGTGGCGCTGGCGACGGCGGCAAAGGTGGCCGGGGTGGCGGCTCCGCCGGCCGCCGGGGACAGGGTTGAAGAAGAGGTGCTCATCGTAGGACATCCAGGATCAGCGGCTGCTGCGCCACCGGCTGCGGCCCGATGACGTAGGCGCGGGAAAGCAGAGCCCGCGCCCGCTCGCTGCGGGAAGGAGACAGCTCGGGCGAGCCGGCAAAGTGACACAGCGGCTCGCCGGCCGTGATCGGCTCGCCGCACTTTTTGTCGAGGTAGATGTAGGCCGCCGGGTCGATGACGTCGTCCTTGCGCTCGCGCCCGGCGCGCAGCGCCACGCTCGCCCAGCCGACCGCCTCGGCGTCGATGCCGACCACGTAGCCGGAGGTCGGCGCGGGCACCGCCTGGGCGTTGCCGTGGAGGTTTCGCTGAAACCACGGCTCGTCGGGATCGCGCAGATCGATCTGCGCCCCCTGGAGCGCCGCGCAGCGCTGCAGCCGCTGCAGGGCCTCGCCGCTGGCGATGACCTCGGCGATGCGGGAGAGCGCATCGGTCTCGCTGGTGGCCACGCCGCCCAGGCGCAGCATCTCGGCGCCGAGGACGCGGGTGAGCTCGGCCAGATCCTCGGGGCCGTGGCCGCGCAGCACGGCGATCGACTCGCGCACCTCGGCGGCGTTGCCGACAAAGCGCCCGAGCGGCTGATCCATGTTGGTGAGGAACGCCGTGACCTGCTTGCCGGCGCGGCGGCCGATCGCCACCAGCGTCGCCGCCAGCTGGTAGGCCTCCTCGCGCGTCTTCATGAAGGCGCCGGTGCCGACCTTGACGTCCAGCACCAGGGCATCGATGCCCTCGGCCAGCTTCTTGGACATGATCGAGGCGGCGATGAGCGGGATCGACTCGACGGTGGCGGTGACGTCGCGCAGGGCGTACAGCAGCCGGTCGGCCGGCACCAGGGTGTCGGTCTGGCCGATCAGCGACAGGCCGGTGCGGCGCAGCACGGTGCGGAACTCCTCGACCGACAGGCGGGTGACGAAGCCCGGGATCGACTCCAGCTTGTCCAGGGTGCCGCCGCTGTGGCCGAGGCCGCGGCCGGAGATCATCGGCACCCGCACCCCGCAGGCGGCGACCGTCGGCGCCAGGTGCAGCGAGACCTTGTCGCCGACGCCGCCGGTCGAGTGCTTGTCGACCTTGATGCCCGGCACGTCCGAAAGATCGATCACCTCGCCCGAGCGCAGCATCGCCTCGGTCAGGGCGAGCAGCTCGGGCTCGGACATGCCGCTGAAATAGACCGCCATGAGCAGCGCCGCCGCCTGGTAGTCGGGGATGCGGCCGGCGGTGTAGTCGGTGATGAAGCGCGCCAGCTCTTCGGGCGCGAGCGCCTTGCCGTCGCGCTTGCGGCGGATGATCTCGACAGGGTTATAGGACAGGCCCGAAGGCGAGCCAGGACCGGAATTTTCAACACCCATGGGGCAGGAGCCTCTGCGAGGAAAGGGCCATCATACAGAGCCGTCGTCTCCCCGCGAAGAAAAACCCGTGCCCGGCCGGGCGGGTATGGCGACGGAAAATTTCCCCTCGCGGCAGACTCTGCGTCTTGCCTACCCACGGCGGCCCGCTGCCGGCATCATAGAGCGATGAGCAGCCCGGCCGAGGTCTTCGAGTCCCATCGCCGCCACCTCCTCGCCGTCGCCTACCGCATGCTCGGCTCGGTCGCCGAGGCCGAAGACGTGGTGCAGGAAGCCTACCTGCGCTGGCAGGAGGCGGGCGCGGCCGAGAGCGTCACGCCGCGCGCCTGGCTGACGACGGTGGTGACGCGGCTGTGCCTCGATCAGCTCAAGTCGGCACGGCGCACCCGCGAGACCTATATCGGCCCGTGGCTGCCCGAGCCCATCTACACCGACGCGAGCAGCGGCGATGCCGAGACCCTGTCGCTGGCCTTCCTGGTGCTGCTGGAGAGCCTGTCGGCGGCCGAGCGGGCGGCCTACCTCCTGCACGAGGTGTTCGACTACAGCCACGC
>DAOMZC010000791.1:0-3612 GCA_035437965.1 Pseudomonadota bacterium | reverse complement strand
GATGACTCAGCGCAGACGCGCCGGGGCGGCGCTTACCGGGGGTGGACCTGCATCCGCATGCCGTACTTGGGGCGCAGCGTGATGAGCGGCTCGGGGGCGACCCGCTGGCCCGGCGCGAGCCGGAACTTCCACCGCTGCGCCAGCGTCGCCAGCACCAGCACCCCCTCGGCCCACGCGAAGCCCTCGCCGATGCAGTTGCGCGGGCCGGCCGAGAACGGGAAGTAGGCGAAGCGGTGCCGGGCCGCCTTGGCCTCGGGGGTGAAGCGCTCGGGATCGAAGCGGTGGGGCGCGGGGTACAGACGCGCATCGTGGTGCACCACCCACGGGCTCATCACGGCCATGCTGTTCACCGGCAGGGTGTACGGGCCAAGCTGCAGCGGCTCGATCACCCGGCGGGCGATCACCCAGGCCGGCGGGTACAGGCGCAGCGACTCGGCAAAGACCTTCTCGGCGTAAGCAAGGCGCGGCAGATCGGCCGGGGTCGGCGGCCGCCCGCCGAGCACCGCGTCGAGCTCGGCGTGCAGCCGGGCCTCGCACGCCGGGTACTGCGACAAGAGGTAAAACGTCCAGGCAAGGCCGTTCGCGGTCGTCTCGTGGCCGGCCAGCATCTGGGTGACGAGCTCGTCGCGCAGCTGGCGATCGGTCATGCCGCCGCCGTCGCCCTGATCGTCCTGCGCCGCGAGCAGCTTGGACATGAGGTCGCCGTGATCGCGGCCGCTCTGCCGCCGCTCGGCAATCATCTGGTAGATGATCCGGTCGAGCGTCGCCACCGACTCGCGCAGCCGGCGCACCGGCGGCAGCGGCAGCTTCTCCAGGTACTCAAGGAACGGCAGCATCAGAAACTGGAACGAGCTCATAAACGCGTCCAGCGCCTGCCCGACATCGGCGGCGTCGCGCTCGATGTCGCTGTCGAACAGGGTCTTGCCGGCGATCGCCAGGGTGAGCCGCATCAGATCGCGGTCGAGCCGGCGAAACTCCCCCGGCTGCAGCGACTCGACGTAGCGGCGCGCGAAGTCGACCATCGCCGTCCCGTAGGTCAGGATGCGCTGGCGGTGAAAGGCCGGCTGCGACAGCCGGCGCTGCCGCAGGTGGTGCTCGCCCTCGCTGGTGAGCAGGCCCTCGCCGAACATGCGCTTGGTGCGCTCAAGGCCGCGGCCCTTGACGACCTTGCGCGCCTGCGTCACCAGGAGCTCCTTGATGCAGTCCGGGTCGCTGACAAAGTACATCTGGTACGGTCCAAGGCGCGTCGTGACGAGGTCGCCCTTGGTCGCCATCGCGCACACAAAGTCGAGGCGGCTCATCTGCAGGCGGCAGAAGTTGAGCCAGTTGGCCAGCGGATATTCAGGGAGCTTGACCAGGGTCGGGGTCGCCATGGCACTAATTTACGCCTTCTGCGCCCCGATAGCGCACTGCGTCATCGGGCTCCCGTCGCGCATGCCGCACTTTTGCAACCCCAGAGCCTCCCAAAACAGGGACAATGGGGAGGGAGCCACCGCGATGCAACTGACCTTTGCCGGCGCCGGGGCGGCATTTACCGTGGGCACGGACAACTACCATAGCAATATGGTACTCACCGTCAGTGTGCCGTCCGACTCAGCGCCCGCGGGATCCCGGGCCGGGCAGCGGCGGCTGCTCATCGACTGCGGGTCGGACGCCCGCTACTCGCTGCCGCGCATCGGCATCGCCGGGCCGGCCGACCTCGACGCCGTGTACATCAGCCACCTGCACGCCGACCACGTGGGCGGCCTGGAGTGGCTGGGCCTGGTCAGCCGCTACGGCGTGCCCAAGGTCCGGCTGACGCTGTTCTGCGTCGACAAGGTCATGCCGCTCTTGTGGGACGGCTCGCTCATCGGGGGCATGGGCATCACCGAGGAGGGGCGGGCCACCCTGTCCAGCTACTTCGACCCGCAGCCGGTCCGCGACAACCGCTTCTCGTGGTCGGGGATCGATTTCACCCTCATCCCGGTCGCCCACGTCGGCCACGGCGACGTGCTCATGCAGTCGTTCGGCCTCCTGTTCACCATCTGCGGGGTGCGCGTCTACCTGACCACCGACGCCAAGTTCGACGGCGACCTGCTAAGCAAGCCCTACGCCCAGGAAGCCGACGTCATCTTCCACGACTGCGAGACCGGCCCACCGAGCGGCGTACACTCCCACTACGCGGATCTGTGCACCCTGCCGGCCGAGCTGCGCCGCAAGATCTGGCTCTACCACTACCAGCCCGGCCCGCTGCCCGATGCCCGCGAGAAGGGCTTCCGCGGCATGGTGGTGCGCGGCCAGTGCTTCGACTTCACCCGCCCCGAGACGCTCAGCGGCTAGCCGCGACCGCCTGATCACCGGCGCCGGCCGCTCACCGCCGGGCGCTTACGGGACGTGGCTGCCGCGCTTGGACAGCAGATCCGGCTGCGCCGGGTTCACCCAGCTGCCGCCCCACTGCTTGTGGAAGTACTCCAGCAGCTGCTCCCACTCGGCGCGGGTGCGCGAGCTCGGGAACGGCTCGGGCTTGAGCAGGGTGTCGGAGTTATAGACGACGTCGATGCGCGAGGACGAGACGATGCGCCCGACGCGGAACATCTTCCAGGTGTGGTTGTTGCTCGGCTCGATGCGCACGAGCGAGCTCGGGGCCTCGTAGCTCTGGCTCTGCATGGCGCGCCGGATCTCGCGCACGTCGTCGGTGCCGGCGGTGCGCACGGCCTGCGCCCACAGGTGGACGCCGAAGTACGCGGCCTCCATGGGGTCGCTGATGCCGCGGTACTGGCCGTACTTTTTCTTGAACCGCTCGACGAACACCTTGTTCTGCGGGCGGTCGATGGTCTCAAAGTAGCTCCACGCCAGGTAGTCGCCGACCATGTCCGCGTCGGCCAGCTGCGACAGCTCGCTCTCGCTGATGCTGAACGAGATCGTCGGCAGCTTGGCGGGGGTGATGCCGTTGGCGCGCAGCTCGCGGAACAGCGGCAGGTTCGAGTCGCCGTTGACCAGGTTGAAGATCACGTCGGTCTTGGCGGCGATGAGCTTCTTGACCGCCGGCTTGAAGTCGGTCTCGCTGAGCAGCACGTACTTCTCGCCGACGACCTTGGCCCCGGTGCCCTTGAGGGTGTCTTTTATCAGCTCGGTCGACATGCGCCCGAGCAGGCCGTCCGAGCCGATGATGAACAGGCGCTTGCTCCCGAGCTTGTCCAGCGCCCACTTCACCGCCGGGATGACCTGCTGGTTGAGCGTCGAGCCGTTGTAGACGACGTAGTGCGAGTCCTCGAAGCCCTCGTCGCGCGAGGGGAAGATGAGCAGGCTGTCGTTCTTCTCGATGACCTCCTTCATCGCCCGCCGGTTCGACGGCGTCCAGCCGCCAAACAGGGTGACCACCTTCTCCTCTTTGACCAGGCGCTCGGTCTCGCGCACGAACGTCTCGTTGAGCGACTTGCCGTCGGCCTGGATCGGCTCGATGCGGCGCCCCAGGAGCCCCCCGGCGGCGTTGAGCTCCTCGATCGCGAGCAGCGTCGCCTCGACGATCGGCCGCGAGCTTATCGCCATCGTCCCCGACAGCGAGTTCAGCACCCCGACCTTGATCGGCGGCTTGCGCGGCGTCGGCTGCGGATTGTCGGGATCGACGAAGGT
>DAOMZC010000790.1:0-3612 GCA_035437965.1 Pseudomonadota bacterium | reverse complement strand
CTCAGCTATGGTCTTCCCTTGCTTTTGGCCTACCTCGGCGCGGGCGCTTGTTCTTTGCCGCTGGTGCCTGCATCCCGCGGACGCACCTGGCGTTGGAGAGTGGTCACCGGGTCTCCCTGCCACCGGATTCTGCCGAGGAGAATTCAGGGCCTCCCAGGTCACTGGGCCGTCCCCGTGTCGCGCGTGCCCTGGTCGTACACCCCGCCGGGTCCGTCGCCGCCCTCGCCCATTTCGGTCGGCGCCGGCGTAGCCTTCAAGTATGTCTGCACTCTGGGCACCCGGAAACTCCTACATTTCGTGGCCGCATTCCCCACGGCCCACGCGCTTGCCTGCCTACGCTTCGCCGGTCGCGTTGCCACGGCCGTCGCAAGGCTGGCTACCGGCTCAGGCGGGCTCACCCTTGGCCGGGCGGGCTTCGCACCCGCTGGACGACTTACAAGATTTCTCGAATTCATCGCATCATTCGTTCCTTCTTGACCGGTGTTGCCTGGTCGCACAGACATGGTAGCGAGACATTACATTTTCGCGGCGGAGTCGGTGAAAGCCTTGGGCTTTTCCAAATCCGACCACCATGTCTAGCCACCATGTTTGTCTACCATGTCTAGCCTCCTGCTTTGGCGGGGGAGCATTGGGAATCTAAAGGTTCTGATCTACAGGGCGAGACTGCCCAGAGGAATGCCCCGGTGGGGTCGCCGCGTATGCAACTTGGGGGCCAGCCCGCTTCTTGGTGGGGCGATGGCGCAATGGGGCTATCTACCGGACGCTTGCGACGCAGCAGCATGAGCATGGGCGGGCGTTCTACGGATCAGCAGTCTCGGGTCTTGAGCGGGTCGGCCTTGATCGCACTGGGGCGCGACCGGAGCGCTGGTAGCGTGTGCGCGCGGCAAGCAGGATCTGCCGAGCATCTATTTGGAAGGCGGGTCCTTGTGAGACTTGTCGTCGAAGACTCTGCCGGTGGGAGGCGTCGGCATCCCCAGCGCGGCGGCCAGCTTGGCCAGCGTCAGGTCTGTAGGCCGGAGCCGGCCGCGCCCTTGCTCGATCTGGTAGATGGTGGGCGGAGACAGATTGATGCGGCGGCTCAGCTCCGCGACCGACCATCCCGCCAGGAGGCGGCGACGGCGCAGCTCTGCACCGTAGGCGGCCCAATCCGCAGTCCTCCAGTCCTGCCGCCGGCGTTTGAGCGAGTCGTAGATAAAGCCGCGCGAACGGTCCAGAGTGGCCGCCGCTTCCTTGAGCGTGCTGGAGCGCCGCAGCGCCTCGGCGACTGCAGCCGCGGTGATATCATCGATCTTTATTCCGGGCAGGCCGACGAACAGGGCTTCGGTCAGCGCTTCGTCGGTGCACTCGACTTCTTCGAGCGCGGCGCACACCGCTACCAGGGCAAGCTGGAGCCATCGCTCTCGGTTGCTATTCATGCCTGCTCCCATATGGCTCAGGTGCACCGGTCCGAGTCGGCGCAGAAGTCTTACTCATCGGCTTACCTCCGGCGTTCCATTGTCGCGCTTGCGATACAGGCGGAGCGAGTGCTCGCCTCCATAGGAGACCGCTGCGAGCTCATTCCAACCCAGCTCGCTCAGGCACTCGGCGAGCTTGGTGGCGTCATAGCGGCCAAAACGGAACAGAGAAAATTGGCGGTCGACGTGCCGGCTCGACTTGACTGTCGCCACGGCGTGCAGCGCATAGCTGCCGGGCACTGGACAGCGGGTCTCCAAGCGCCAGTGAAAGTCGACCCGCTCGACCTCTTTGCAGTGATGCCAGATAGGTCCGCTCAGCCACGTGGCATACGGTGCCGGGACGCCGCCGGCCAAGAGGCGGTCGCGCGCTTTGATCTGCAGCGGCTCATCGCAGGGCGCGCTGGCCAGGGGAACGTCCAGAAGCAGCAAGTCGTCGGCCTCGCAGGCGAGCAGGGTTTGGCGGAGGAATCGGGGCTCATGGTCCAGATGAGCGAGCGTGCCCCCCAGCATGGTGAAGAGCCGGTGACTCCGCCGCCGCGTAGGCGAGCGATAAAGCTCGGTGTACAGCGGCAGGTGGTGGAAGTTGCCTTGGAGGGCCCACACCTTGGCCTGGGCCGCGCTGGCCAGCCGGTCGGCGGCGTGCTGGTAGGCGCAGCTCAGAAGCGGCTGGCTGATATCGAGCAGGCACAGCTCGACGCTGGGCGCGCTGGCCTCCAGCAAGTGCGCGACCAATTGCGTTTCCTGAATGCCATCGCCCGAGCCCAGCGCGATCACCTGCAGTGGGGCGCGAGCGCTGATGGCCACAATCCGCTTGGCCAGCTCCCCGAGCGGCATGCGACTGCGCAGAGTCGATGCAGCGAGTGAGCTCTGGCAGAGCGCCAGGTAGTCGGCGGCGCTGTAGTGATCCAAGTAGGCGTGGGTCTGCTCCACATATCCGCCGGCGCCGTTGAGGAACCGGGCAAGGTCCGCGATCAAGGGCATGGAGTCGGAGCTCGGGGTGAGCAGGCAGTTGAGCTGCGAGGGAAGCCCGGCGCTCTCCGCACGGAGCGACGGGTCGCTGGTCTCGGCCCAAGCGGGCACTGGGTGGCCAGGGACGTCGGCCCAGCGGAGCTTGAGCTCGGAGACGCCGATCAGCCGGATGAGCGTGGCCCGGCTGGGCGGATGGCGAGCAGTCTCGGTGAACTTCACCGTCGCGTCGGAGAGCTTGGCCCGGCGAGCCAGCTGCACCCGACTCAGCCCGGCGGCGTTGCGCTTGTCCCGGATCAGCCGGCCAAACTGCGTCCACTGCGAAGGAGATGTTGAGGGGCTGAGCTGAGTGGCCATCGGTGCCATGCCCCCAGATTCCAAGAACTGCGCCAGCTCTTCGAGGCGGTCCAGGTGCCCGGCCCAGGTCGACTGCAACGCCGCAGGAGCCTCGGCTGCGAGCGGTTGCATCTCGGCGAGCAGGGCTCGCGCTTGCAGCTGCACGGCCTGCAGTGACTCGGCTGGGGGGCTCATGCGCCCGGCTTCCTCTTGCCGACGCGAGGCGGGGTTACGACCGGCAGCGTCCAGTAGCGCTTGAGCTCCTCCAGTCGCGTGGGGTCGGCGGCCAGCAGGGCAAGCAGACTCACCAGTGCGGCGCTAGGGATGCCATTGCCCGCTAGCAGGCGGGACAGATAGCCGTGGGAGAGATCTAAAACTTCTTGGCTCTGGCGCTGAGAATAGGCCTTCCCGAGGCGCCTGATCTCCACCGCGGCACGCTGAACCAGCTCGGCGCGGTAGGTCGCCTCCAGCGCGGCGGCCAGCTCGGGCATCGACTCGAAGGACAGGAGCATATGCTTGCAGCGGCGGCAGGTCGGCACAGGTAGCTCGGCCGGCAGCGTCAGTGCCGCGTTGCGGTAGCGACAAACGCGGCCGGGCTGCGCCATCGGCCGCACGGCGTGGCGACCGCAGCAGGGGCACTTGCCCGCGGCGCCGCTTGCCCTTCCCCGGGGAGATGCTGCATGCGCAGCCCCGGACTGGGCCCGTGGCCCGCCTCCTGATTCGTGGGCACTCATCGGCTCACGGGCCGACCCGGCTGCGCTGAGGTCGCTGAGTCGGCGAGCGGGCTCTGCACCGTGGGAGCCGCCGAGCCCGTGAGCGGCCCGTTGCCTCGGACACCGGAGCTACCGTGGGCCAC
>DAOMZC010000789.1:0-3616 GCA_035437965.1 Pseudomonadota bacterium | reverse complement strand
TATCAGACAAGGCACGACGCAATACATTGTTTTTTTTTCAATGATAGGCGGACACCTGCATTCTACCCTCTTTCCCTGCACACTGCTCTTCCAGTCTACCCATCGAGTTATCCCCCCGACCGGAGTACGGCTCCGCCCAGCTCTCGCGGGCCGCCTGCGAAGCCGAGCTTACCGCCCGCCACATCGGCTTTGTGCGCCAGCGCGCCGCCGGGGTGCTCGCCCCCGTCCGGCTGAGCACCCCGCTACACGGGGTCCTATTCCGCACCGAGCTGTCCGAGAAGGAGCGCGCCAAGAGTCCCAATGAGATCGGCGACTGTCGTTTAATCCTGGCGCTCGATGACTGCGCCGAGATCTTGCAGCGCCACGGCATCGTCGAGGTACGTCATTACTCGATGTATCGGCCGCCGACCGGCACCTGGCGCCGCGGCATGCCGGCGCTGCATCACACCGGAGCGATGGCGATCGACGCCGGGCGCTTCGTCACCAAGGACGGCGGCGTCCTCGATGTGGACCGCCACTTTCACGGCGCGATCGGCGCCAAGACCTGCGGACCGGGCGCCGGTCCGCGGCCCGCGACGGCCGAGGCGAAGAAGCTGCGGGCGCTGCTGTGCGAGATCGTCGGGCGGCGGCTGTTCAACGTCGTCCTGACCCCGAACTACAACGCGCCGCACAAGAATCACTTTCACCTCGAGATCACCGCGGGAGTGAAGTGGTTCCTGGTGAACTGACGGCGCTCTGGGAATGAGCCTGATGAAGCCGCCCTGCCGGTTTCATTCCGCCGCGAAGCCCGGCGCGGGCAGCGACTTCGCCCGGCTGCGGATCGTCTGCGCCCGCGGCGTCGCCGCGGCTCCACTTCCTGGCTTGAGGTCGCGATGCAGGACCCCCTGGCTGTGCGCCGCGGCGAGCCCGCGCGCAAGCTGGACCGCGATGTCCAGGGCGCGCTGCCACGGGATGGGAAGCACGACGCGGTCCAGGCTCTGGCCGCGCACGAGCTCGGAGACCAGATAAGGCCAGCCTTCCACGACGCCCACGCGGTAGATCGACACCACGTTGGGGTGCTGCAGCCGGGCGATGGCGCGCGCCTCGACGAGGAAGCGCTCGCGGGCGGTCGCGCTCGAGCTCTCCTTGGCGATGAACTTCACCGCCACCGGTCGCCCGAGCAGCGTATCCACAGCCTCGTACACCTGCCCCATCGCTCCCTGACCGAGCGGGCGAATGATTTCATACTCATCCACCCGCTGCGGAGGAAACGCGGCCCCCTGGGCCGTGAGCTCGAATTCAGGAGTATTTTCGGGCGGCGACATCGAGCGGAGACCCAATAGACCGCGCCCATTATCCCGCAAAAAACGCGCTAAGGGCGGACAATCGCGAGCCGGCGGCGCCGCTTGGCCACCGCCTGAGCGGACTTCTGGGCCGGGCTCCCCGGTAGGACTCCCGGGCCCCCTCCCTATAGGCCGATGGGGCTCGGGTCGACGCAGCTCGGGATGGTGAGGGCCGGCACGGTGAGGGTCATTCCCTCGGCCGCCGCGAGCACCTCGAAGGAGGGCCGCGCCGCCGCCACTGCCGCTGTGTGGAGGGCCTCGATCGTTTCGTCATCGTGCGCCGGGTCGTGATGGAAAAGGACCAGCCGCCGCGTCTCGGCGAGCTCGGCGAATTCGATCGCCCGGCCGATGGTGCTGTGGCCCCAGCCGACCGTGCGCACATACTCGGCGTCGCTGTACTGGGCATCGTGGATGAGCAGATCGACGCCGCTGGCGAGCTCGTGGCCGGAGACCCAGTCCGGGTTGCCGAAGCGCCCCGCGCGTCCCAGGGCCGGCTCGTGATCGGGCAGATAAGCGAGGCTGCCGCGCGGGCTGCTGACCCGGAAGCCGACCGTCGGACCGGGGTGGCAGACGAGCAGCGAGTCGACCGTCAGCTCGCCGATGCTGAAGGTACCGGCGGGGACCTCATGGACCGCTAGATGGCACGGCAGGTCGCGCAGCCGCACCGGGAACAGCGGCGGCGACAGGTAGCGGCTCAGGCGGCCGCGCAGGCTCTGGGTCGTGCTCGCCGGTCCCCAGATGTGGACCTCCAGGTGGGGGACATACAGCGGCGCGAAGAAGCCGAGTCCCTGGATGTGATCCATGTGCAGGTGGGTCAGCAGCAGATCGACCCGCCGCACCGTGCCCGCCAGGCGGGTGCCGAGCTCGCGGATGCCGGTGCCAGCGTCGAGCACCAGCACCGTGCCGTCGTCACCGCGCACCTCGACGCACGAGGTGTTGCCGCCGTAGCGCTCGCGAGCGCGGCCCGGGGTGGCGAGGGAGCCGCGGGTGCCCCAGAAGGTTACCCGCATTGGGACTCTATCTCCCAGAAGATGGCCAGGGCGCCCAGGAAGCGATTGGCCTGGCCGATGAGCGGCACCGCCGTGACCTCCAGGCAGCGCAGCTTGCCGTCGAGGCCAACGATGCGGAAGTGTCCGTGCGAGGGGCGCTGGCGCTTGAGCGCAATGACCAGCGGCAGCTGCTCGGACGGGAGATCGGCGCCGTTCTCGTCGGTGGGGCGGAACATCGTCGCCCAGTCCGCCAGCGGCAGCTCGCCCGTCTCTTCGAAGCGATGCCCGAGGATGGACTCGGCGGGCTCGTTGTAAAAAAGGAGGCTGCCCTCCGGATCGACGACGAAGATCGGCATCGTCAGGTAGCTCGCGAGCTGGCGCGTGAGGATTACCTCGACCTCCTTCTGGCTCATCCGCACCTCTCCTTCTGGCGCCCAGTATGCCACAACCGCCACGGCGCAAGGTAGCTGTATCTCGTCACGGCGCAGCGACGCGGCGGGACGAAAACGGACGAGCCGCGGCGGCAACGATAGGAGAAACGATAGGAGAAACGATAAGAGACTAAAAGTGGGCGCGAAATCGGAGCTAGCCGAGAAACGCTTGAATCTCGCGCGCCACGAGCTGCGGAGCTTCCCACTGCGGATAGTGCCCGATGTCGGCAAGCTGTACGTACAGCGCATCCGGGCGCCGCTTCACGACCGCCTCGGCGATGGCGGGCACCGAGACCGGATCCCGCTGCCCCCAGATGATGAGCATCGGCGCCGGGTGCGCGACCAGGGCCTCCATCCACTGCAGCTCGTGGCGCTTGCGCTCATCGAGGTACTGGATGAGCAGGTGATTGATCTTTGCCCCGTCGTTGTGGGTAATGAGCGACCAGAACGCGTCGATCTCGGCGCACGGCAGCGGCTGCGGGAACAGCCGTCCGAACTGATGCGCGAAGACCGAGCGGCCGAGCAGCCCCAGACCCGAGACCAGCGGTCCGATGCGCGGGTGCAGGAGCAGCCGCTGCGTAATAAGCGGCTGATAGTGCTCAAGCAGGATGCTGCCGTTCAAAAGGACGAAGCGCGAGATCCGCAGCCGCGCGCGCTGCAAGATGATGAGCGCCACCGAAGAGCCCATGTCGTGCGCCAGCAGCGCTGCCTCGGTGACGCCGCGGCGGGCGGCGACCTCCTCGGCCAGCATCGCTTGCTCGAACAGTGAGTAGGTGTACGGCCGCGGCTTGTCGGAGAAGCCGAAGCCGAGGAAGTCGAGCGTGATCAGCCGGTAGTGCGGCAGGAGCGGCATGAGGCGCGCGTAGTCGAAGCT
>DAOMZC010000788.1:0-3618 GCA_035437965.1 Pseudomonadota bacterium | reverse complement strand
TCTTGCCGATGATAGCGGCTCGGTTTTCTCGTCGGAGATTTGTTGAACTGCAGCCCGGCGGAACGCCCGCGGAACGACTTGGCGTCTATCTTTACAACCTTCGCCCCTGGTTCAGCAGGCCGCCCGCTCAGCGGAACGTATAGGCGTCGAGCTCCAGGCCCGTAGTCGGCGCAATGATCGGCGTGGCCGGCCCGGCAGCTCCGAAGAGTCCCGCTGGGATGTTGCCGAGCAGCCGCGCCGGAGGCTGCAGCGGCTGGCGCCGGCGGTCACGCTCCATGGCGGTCGTCCCCGCAGCCAGGGGCGCAGCGACGCGCAGGGTCGGGTGCGGGCTGCTATCGACGTGACAGCGCCTGCAGAAGCTGTTCGTTCCCGAGGCGGGTCGCGGCGTTCCGTACACGAGCGGGCCCTCGGCGAAGTGGATGCGGTGTCCGACGCAGCGCGCGTCCCTGTGCTGGTAGCGGCAGGCATACCCGGTGTCATCCGCCCCCGGGCGGAGGCGCGATTCACACACGTAGCGGGCATAGGTCGGTCCGCTGCCACCAAGGAGCGCGCTGAGCTCGGCGTGCGAGCTCGCGGGGTAGGACGCAGCCAGGCTATACCCTGGACCCTTACTGACGCCGACCAGAGTACCCAGGGCCTGGTTGCACGCCTCCTCGGCCGTCACGCGATTGCCGAGGATCCTGAACTCATCGATCCAGGCCTGGATGCCGCGCATCCCCGCAGCGCGCGAGCCCACCCGGATGGTGCCCGCGGTGAGGCGCAGCACTGGAATGGCCGCAGTAAACGTGGCGCGCAGGTAGCCGTCGATATAGACCCGCAGCGTCGAGCCCGAGCCGCTCACTTCCGACTGGATTCCAAGGTGGGTGTAGCGGCTCGTGGCAAAGGCGAGCGCCGCCGGCAGGTCGAGCTGCTGCGCGAACGTCCCCTTGGTGATGAGGAGTCCCTTTTCGTTAAGCTTCACCTGACTGCCGTCCGCGATCTCGAAGACGAGCTGGCTCTCCGTCCCGGTCGGCAGACGCGTCGGGTTTATGAACAGCGAATAGAACCAGGGGCTCGCGGCGAGGCGGCTCGCGTCGGGCTGCGCGGGCAGCGTGTACTCGATGCGATCGTCTACGCCATCGAGCCAGATTCCCTTGCCCTTGACGCCGCCGGCGGCGATCGGCTCGACGCGCGCCCCGCCGAGGAGACTGCCGAACTTCGGCAGGTTCCACGCGGTGGCGGTGGCGGCATTCTGGACGTGCGGGGTCAACGTATACCCCTCGCCGCGGAACGTCCCCGTCTTGTCGAACCCATCGAGGTAGCCGCGCCGCTGCACCTCCGGACGGACATTGTTCACCGACGGGTTCATCGGCGAGTAGACCACCATGTTCTCGTACAGGTAGCTGTCGAACGAGACCTCATCGGTTCCGGTGGTCGTCGACAGGTGCCAGACTACGTCGCCGGGCAGCAGCGGGCGCATGCTGTCGAGGTAGTTCAGGACGTTCTCGGTCGAGTTGATGAAGAAGTTGTTCGAGGCGCCGATGCGGGTGCCCGCCGGCTGTCCCGCGTACAGCTCGATGGCGCGGTCGTGCACCGGCGGCTCGGCGTCGAGAATGGCGAGGTCGCTGTTGTTGTTGCGGCTGTCGAGCACCACCATCTTGCCGTGCGTCCACAGGCCCACGGCGGTGATGCCCGAGCGCTTGCCGAGGTCGCCGATCTTGCGAATCTCGGCCTCGTCCTTGGGCGGATTCGGCGACAGGCTGCCCGGGTCCGGCGTCGGCTTGCCGACGACCTTGAAGCGGCTGCGGATCTCCCCGGCGGCATTCTGGTAGTAGAGGCTGGAGCCGGAGGTGCCGAAGAACATGTTGGCCCCATTCCGATCGATCCAGGGATAATTTCCGCCGACCTCGGAGCCGGGGCTTAGCGGATTGTTCTCGTGGTCACGCAAGGGATAGGCGGCGACCCCGTAGGGCTTCATGTTGGGATCCGTATGCATGTACGAGATCGAGCGCGGCGGTCCCCAGCCGCGCGGATCGCAGGGCGCGTAGCCGCTGCCCGGGGGATTGACTGAATATGAAGCCCCCTCCCCGGCGTGCGAAACCAGGACGCGGCCGTCGCCCGAGATCGAGAACTCGATGCCGATGCTGGGCTCCCCCGCGGGCGGCAGCCAGCGCTGCGGCGTGCCGAGCGGCGAAATCCGAATGATGTGCGCCGTAGCCGTCTTGGGGCTCTCCACCTCGACCTCGAAGGCGCGGCCCCACAGCTCCTGCGAGCCGTCGCTGTCGAGGAAATAGGGCATGAGCAGCGACAGGGTGTAGCAGTCATTGCGGTTGCTCGGTCCACAGGGGCGCGGCTGGCGGTTGGCGACGCCCTCGACGCGGCCCGGCGGCTGATCGGGCGCGGCGTCGCAGAGCGCGCCCTGGCGGCCGAGATGACCGGGGGCGGTCGCGGCATGGATCAGAGAGGCGCTGAAGCAGCTCACCGAAGCCCGCAGATCGAGCGTCGATTCGGCCAGCGGCTGGGTCAGCGCCTCGGGCCGGATCAGCCCGAAGCACTGCAGATCCTTGAAGGCCGTATAGTCGTATTCAAACTCCGAGTAGACCCGCCCATCGAGGGAGGTACGGCGCGGCGAGATGTAGGCGTGGTTGATGGTCTTGCTGCCGTCGGTCCAGCGGATGTCCGGCACAAACAGCGGCGGCGGGGGCAGTCCGGCGTTCAGCAGGGCCGGCGCGCCATCCGCGGGAGCCACGCCGTCTTCGGGCGGCACCTCCTGCGCTGTCAGGTACGCCTGGCGCACTGCCTCCTCGGACGCTGGTACGCAGCCGAAGATCGCCAAGAGCAGCGCCGGAGCGACGCGGGAGCGGACCGCTCGGGAAGTTCCTTTCCGATCGTGTGGAGTCGCCATGCAAAAGGTCCTTTCGCGGCGCCGCCCATCCGCGGCGTCAGCCACGTATAGCGGAAAACTGAAGGCCGCGGGACGGGATTCGCTGGTTGCCGATCGGGTTCAGACGGCGGTGTGCGGGCGGAATAGGGCATTCCGCAGCCCAGGTGCTTGGTTTTCCGAGACTTCACGGGGACGGCGGAACGCCTTTTCCAAATTTGCGACGGGTGCAGCGTTCTTGCCGATGATGTCCGCCCCCTGATCTCGTTGGCGATTTGCCCGGCCGCAGCGCGACGGAATGCTGACGGAACGACTTGCCACCGGGTCGTAGCGGGTCGCGCTGCGTGCTGCGCGCCCGCGCCAGTTCAAAGCGGCGAGCAGCTTGGCAAGCGCAGTTGCAAGCTGAGCTTACCAGGGATCCGGGGGGCAGCGCTAGCGCCGAGGGAGTCAGCTCGGCTCTTGCCTGGTCCGCCGCTTGCACTCCGCCGCTTATGCTCAAGGGCTCCCGCGAACCGTCAAGTGCCCCTCCTTTTGCCGAGCACGACTCCCCGCTGCCGGCGCGCAAGGTCTTGCGCACGCAGCTCGATGCGTGCTTCCCCCAGGACAGTGACCTCGATGCCTTCACTTTAGACTGGTTCCCAGAGATCTACCGCCAGTTCGCGCGCGGCATGGCGCGCACCGAGAAGGTCAACCTGCTGCTCGGCCTTGGGCAGGCGCTTGAGGACGTGGCCAAGGCGCTCGCGACCGAGTGGGCCCTG
>DAOMZC010000787.1:0-3619 GCA_035437965.1 Pseudomonadota bacterium | reverse complement strand
GCGGCGGCGGCTGCTCCTGGGCGGGCTCAATGTCGCGGCGTGCGGCGCGGCGGGGGCAGCGACGGCCGTCGGCTACGGCCTCGCGCTGGCTCAGCCCGTCCTTGAGCGCGTCCGCATTCCCTGCGCCGGCCTGCCGCCCGACTTCCCGGCGCGCGGCCTGCGCATCGCCCAGATCAGCGACCTGCACGTCGGACCGACGATCCGCCGCGGCTACGTCGAGCAGCTGGTGGCGACCGTGAACGCGCTCGGCGCCGACCTCATCGTCATCACCGGCGATCTGATCGACGGCTTCGTCAGCCAGCTGCGCGAGCAGGTCGAGCCGCTCGCCGCCCTGCGCGCCCGCCACGGCGTCTACTTCGTCACCGGCAACCACGAGTACTTCTATCGCGGTGATGAGTGGTGTGCCGCCCTGCGAGACCTGGGCCTGCGCGTCCTTGAAGATCAGCACCAGCTCATCGAGCACGAGGGCGCGCGCGTGCTGCTCATCGGCCTCAACGACGAGGAGGCCGCCCCCGCGAGCCCTCGTCCCACCGTGCTCGCCCGGCTGCTCGCCACCGCGCCGCCGGCCGAGCTGCGCGTCCTTTTAGCCCACCGGCCGAGCGATGTGGAGCTGACCAGGGGCCACAAGATCGACGTGCAGCTGTCCGGGCACCTGCACGGCGGCCAGTTCTTTCCGCTGACGCTGCTGGTCAAGTGGCTGGAGCCGTTCCTGGCCGGGCTCTATCGGGTCGGCGAGCTGTGGCTTTATGTAAATCGCGGCGCCGGCTACTGGGGTCCCCCGAACCGGCTCGGCGCTCGCCAGGAGATCACGCTCCTTGAGCTGGTGAGCGGCTAGACCTGCGCCGCCGCGCGCACCCGGGCCGCGCTTTGTGGTACGACGCAGGCAGCATTTCTACGAGGTGACCGATGCTGCTGCGCTCGCGAGGTTCGCTTTTTTCTTCGCTGCTGCTGATGACCGGGACCGCCGCGCTCGGCGCGGGGACGGGCTGCGGAGGGGAGGTCATCCCGGATGCGGCGCGCGCGGCGATCATCACCCGCACCGACGACATCGACTGCCCGCCGGGGATCCCCTGCGACGAGGTGCCCGCCGCCTACGCGGTCACCGACGCCAAGACCGGCGCCTACGGCAACTACGACCTCGCCGACCGCGATCGCGACGGCCAGGCGATCCGCTACATCGTCATCCACACCACCGAGGGGAGCTACGCCGGCACGCTCAGCGTGTTCCAGGATCCCAAGTACTCCGCCTCGGCGCACTACGTCATCCGGTCGCGCGACGGCCACCTGGCCAAGATGGTGTCGCCCGACCACGTGGCCTGGCACGCCGGCAACTGGTACTTCAACATGCACTCGGTGGGCATCGAGCACGAGGCCGCCTCGCCCGACGGCCACAGCTGGTTCACCGACGAGCTGTACGCGACCTCGGCGGCGCTCGTGCGGCACCTGGCGGCGCGCTATCACGTCCCGCTCGACCGCGAGCACATCATCGGCCACGACGAGGTGCCCGGCCTGTCGCAGGCGCGCACGCCGGCCATGCACTGGGACCCCGGCCCCTATTGGGACTGGGACCGCTTCATGAGCATGGTGCGTTCCGCCGACGGAGCCGCGCTCGCCGACCGCCGCGACGACGGCACCCAGGTGAGCGGCCCGGTGCGCATCCGGCCCGACTACGCCAGCAACCTGCCGACCGTCAGCTACTGCTTCGGGGCCGGCGGCACCGACTGCCGCGCGGCGGCTCCGCAGTCGAGCAACTTCCTCTACCTGCGCAGCGCGCCGCGGGCGAGCGCCCCCCTCCTCGTCAACCGCTACCTGGCGACGACCCCGGCCGACCGCATGTACAACTGGGGGAACAAGGCGGGCAGCGGCCGGCTCTACTACCGCCTCGAGTCGAGCGGCGACTGGGACGCCATCTACTTCGGCGGCCAGGTGGGGTGGTTCCATAACCCCGGCCACCGCTCGACCAGCATCCCGCTGCTGCGCGCCGATCAGGCGGTGATCACCCCCAAGGCGGGCAGCGGCAGCATCGCGGTCTACGGCGGCGGCTACCCCGGCGATGCCGCCTACAAGCCGCCGACCACCCCGCAGCGCCTGGAGAAGGTCTATGACCTGCCCGAGGGCCAGCTCTATATAGCGCAAGGGCCGCTCACCGCCGACTACTACTGGGCGAAGGTGTGGGCGGCGACGCTGCCGATGGCCAGCCACAAGGTCGTCGCCGACAGCACCCAGTACTATGTGGTCTCGTTCAACCACCGGCTGGCGCTCGTCCGCGCCGAGGACGTCACAGTCGTGCGGACGACCCGCGGCCACGGCAGCGGACCCGATCGCCTGACGTTCGCGCCGAGCCCCACCGCGCCCGGCCCGAGCTCATCGCCCGCTGCCCTCTCCCCGGACGAGCCGCCCGCCCCCGAGGCCGCCCAGGATGAGATCCCGGTGGAGATGCAGCTGCGTGATCTGCGGGGCCTGCAGTAAGTAAAAGTACGGCGCGTAGCAAAGCTGCGCTCAGCCCAGACATGCGTGCGCACCGCCGGGATAGACCCGCCCGGCGCGGCGCTGCTGACGAATTAGCGTGTGCCCAGACATGCGTGCGCACCGCCGAGATAGGCCTGCGCGGCGCTGCTAGCGAATTAGCGTGTCGCCGTAGCTAATCGCGCGGCAGCCCGAGCGCCGCCGGCGCGAGGTTGCGCCGACTCCCCAGGGTGCCGCGCAACAGCAGCGCGACCAGCGTCAGCGCATAAGGCAAAAGCTGGGTGAGCCAGTTGGGCACGTGCAGGTCGCTCGCCTGCAGCCGAATGCCCAGCGCCTCGGCGGCGGCGAACAAGAGCGCCGCGAGCGCCGCCGGCACCGGCCGCCAGCCGCCGAAGATCATCGCCGCCAGCGCCAGGAAGCCGCGCCCGCCCGACATCAGCGCCACGAACTGGCGCTGCTCGAACACCAGGTACACGCCGCCCACCGCGGTGAGCAGCCCCGAGAGCAGCACCGCGCCGAGCCGCACCCCCAGCACCGACACCCCCAGCGAGCGCGCCGCCTGCGGCTTGTCACCGACCGCGCGCAGGCGCAGCCCGAACACGCTGCGGTACATGAAAAAGTGAAGCAGCCCCACGCTCACCACCGCCACAAGCCCGAGCCCCAGCGCGCCCCGGCCGACCAGCGCCGGCAGCCGCGGTGAGTTGCTCGTCGAGCCGAACACCACCTTGAGCAAGAACCGCGACAGCCCGTCGGCGAGCATGAACATCGCCACCCCGCACACGATCTGATCGCCGCGCCAGAACACCACCAGCAGCCCGTAAAGCGCCGCGGTCGCCAGCCCCGCGCCGAGCCCGCACAGCACCGCCGCCGGAGCTCCGTAGGGAGCCCCCAGCGCCGCCCCCAGCGCCGCCAGCAGCAGGAACGCCTCCAGCGCGATGTTGGTCACCCCGGCGCGCTCGCACACGGTGCCGCCGAGCGCCGCCATGACGTACGGCACGCTGATGCGCAGCATGGCCAGGACATAACCAAGGAGCCAGATGCCGGCGACTGTCAGCATGGCGCGCCTAGGCCGCTCCCCGCTGGCTGCGCGGCACCGGCGCGGGCTCGGCCGGCAGCTCGGGGCCGGGCGGGCGCCGATCGGGGGCGCGGACGG
>DAOMZC010000786.1:0-3621 GCA_035437965.1 Pseudomonadota bacterium | reverse complement strand
GAGCTGGCCCGGCGCCGCGCCCAGGCGAGCGCCCCGGCCGCGGACCGCCGCTGATCGCTACGCGGAGCTTGCCGCCGGATGCTCGCGGTGCCACTGCGCGAGCTGGGCGACCGCCTCGTCGAGCTCGTCGTTGAGCGGGTGGCCGCCGAGCACGCCGCGGAGGACCGCCGCCAGCGTCTGAAAGAACCACAGCTGCTCGGCCGGTGAGCTGCGAAAGTGCCGCCACGTCGCGTCCCCGTGCCGGCGCAGGTCGGCGAGCAGGGTCTGGCAGTTGTGCAGCGAGTCGGCGCTCTTGACCGCGGCGGCCAGCGGCCCGGCCTGGCTCAGCCGATCCAGAAGCTCCTGCTTGCGGGCCAGCCACGGCAGCTTGACCCCGCCCTCGTGCTTCTTCTCGGAGACCTGATCGACAAGGCCCGCCACCGCGCTGCCAAACTGCGCCTCGACCTCGGCGTGGGTGATCTCGGTGTCCTCGACCACGTCGTGGAGGATGCCGGCGACCACCGCGTCTTCGGGGAAGCCGTGCTTGATCAGCATGATCGCCACGTGCGCCGGATGGGCGATGTACGGAACGGCGCTGCCCTTGCGCTGCTGCGAGCGATGAGCCGTGGCGGCCAGCCCAAGGGCGCGATCGATAATCGGCGAGTAGGAGCGCATTTGCTCTTAAGTATAGTGCGCTTGCCGGCGGGCTCGGGCGCTCAGAACTCGAACGACAGCCCGGCCGAGAGGAACGTATCCGACAGGTTCATCGCCCGGCCGATGCCGAACCCGTTGACGAGGGCGGCGTCGAGCTCGACGAACGCGGCGACCCGGTTCAGGCCAATCTCCTGATCGATGACGCGCGCCGCCCGCGAGTCGATCGCCGACAGATCGAGCGAGATCCCCGGGTGAAGGACGATCCCCATCGAGCCCCCGGCGGCGCTGCGCGTCTCGGTCGTGTTCTTGTCGACCTGCACGTCGAACTGCGCCGTCGAGGCGCTGCTGGTGCCGAACCACCAGACGTAGTAGGCAAAGCCCACTTTCATATAGGGAATGAGGGGGATGTGGTAGCGCTTGCTGAGGACATCGAAGCGGTACACCAGCATGAGCGCCAGCGGCACGACGTTGAGCGTGTCGCTGTCGCCCGAGATGCAGCTGTCGTAGGGCAGGTTGTTGTTGCCCGGCACCGAGTATTGGCGCGGACCGCCCGCGGGCCCGTCGATGACGCTGCACGGCTGCTGCGAGGTCACCGGCGGCATGGTCTTCGAGGTCGCGGTCACGATCGTGAAGGCGGGCGCCGAGGCGGTGTAGTAGCCGCCCTCGATGCCGATGCCGAGCACGCCGAACTTGTGCCAGAACTGATAGTCGAACTCGCCCTTGGAGAGGAGCCCATAGTGCGGCTGCGCGCCCTTGGGATCCGCCGGATCGCCGAAATGATCGGAGAACGGCGTCCGCCCGTTGAGCCAACCCACGTTGTCCAGGTGCGGCGAGTACGGGCCAAACTTGACCTCGAAGGCAAAGTGCTGCGGTGACTCCTGAATCTCGGCGAGCGCGGCACCGCCATAAAACAGGCCGCTCAGCGCCAACCCGATTCCCAGCCGGCTTGCTGCGCGGTTCATACAGCCCTCCGCACGCGCCGGCCGAGCAGCAAAAGCCCGAGCGTGAGCAGCCCGGCCGCCCACGCTCCCGCGCCTGGACCCGCCGGCACCGCCCGACCCGCCTGGCAGCCGAAGCCGGGGCAGTCGGCGCCGTCACAGAACTCGGCGCTCGGGGAGGCCGTGGGCTGCGGCGTTCCGGTCACCACCGCCGACGGCGTCGCGTTGCCCGAGGTGTCGATCGCCAGCACCACGAGCTCGTAGTCCTCCTTGTTGGTCAACCCGCTGATGCGCGTCTCGAGCTGAGTCGTCGCGGCAAGTATCCTGTCCGAGCAGCGCAGCCGCGGATCGAGCGGAAAGTCCGTGCTGCCGGTGGCCGGGAGCTCGCGATCGGTCGCCGGGTCGCTGTTGGTGTTCAGGCCAACCTGAGTCCGGCGGAACAGGTGCTTGTTGAGGCAAGACGAGAAGTAGTAGCGGGTGTTCTGCAGGAACTCGTCGCTCATCGCCGCGTGGTTCCGATCCTTGACCTTGCGGCAGAGCACCTGGTAGCTGTCGATGCCGCTCGTCCCGGCGGGGACGCTCCAGTTCAGGGTGAGGGCGCCGTCGCCGCTCTTGGCCGCCACCGTGCTGGGCGCCGTCGGGCCTTGGGTGTTGACGGTCACCGGCAGCGTGCAGATGTTGGGCATCGCGTCCGGGCCGACGGTCACGGTGACGGTGTAGCTCTGCGACCCACCGATGTCGCACTTGGTGTAGTCCGCGGTCGGTCCGTTGGCCATCGTCTGCGGGTTGGTCACGACCTCGGGGGGGATGGTGATGTCGAACGGGGAGATGTTCTGAAACGCCGCCCCGTTGATCGACCAGTCGGTGTTGTTGGCGGGGTGCTGGGCGGTGATCTTGTCGCAGACGCCGGTGGACTGCATGGTGGTGTCTTCGCAGCCGGAGACCCCGATGTACATCGAGGCGCCGGGCGCGGTGCCCTGACCGGCCGGGGTGGTGAGGATCACGTGCATGCGGATGTCGCGGCTCTGGCACTCACACTCGGCCCGGTTGAAGACCGACCCGCCCAGCGAGGCCGGGATGAGCGCCCCGTTCTTCTGGTCGACGTTATCGCCCACGTAGAGCTGGGTGGTCCCGACCAGCGAGCGGCCGTTGATCATGCTCATGCCCGAGCAGGTGCCGATCCCGGTCATCTGGGCATGCGCCGCCGGCAGCTGCGCCGGGATGAGCGCCAGGGTGAGCGCGGCCCCGGCAAGGTAGCGGTAAGTCGATGTCATGGAGGGACCTAAAAGCAAGAGATGGGCCACCTGGACTTGGCCGAGATCAGCCGGGTTTTCTTGTCGGAGGGGGCGCGGCGCGGCGACCGCCTTGCGACAGGCTGGCAGGCCCGCCGCGGGGAACTTGGACAAAGTGTCAATCCGGCACCGCGCTGCCGCCGGGCTTGCCTAGCATGTAACACGAAGCTCGCCCAGAAAGCAGCATTGCACCCGGCAGCGACCCGAGGATTTGCAGTTTTGGTAATTAATCTTACATTTATTTTTTGAGATTAAATGAACGCCGCCTGATAATGCGGGGCCTGACTATGCGAAATCATGTCTACTCTTCTTACTCAGTTCTTCTTGCTCTTCTTGCTCGGGCTGGCCGGGGGACGACACGGCGGGCGGCGCGGGCCAGCGGTTTTATGCGCTTTATGAGCCTGGCGGGCCTTTTCTGGCTGGGGGCCGCGCTGGGGGCGAGCGGCTGCGGATCACCGCCGGCGGGCGACTGCCAGGGCAGCACTGCTTGCCTGACGCTGGCGCTGTCCACCGCCGGGGTGGCGGCGGATCCGGCGTCGCCGGTCGTCCTCGATGATCTCGAGCTGATCGTCCGGGTCGGCGAGAGGACGCGGCGGGTGCGCTTTGACGACCGCATCGTCCAGGCCCCGGGCGAGCTGCCGCTGGCGCTGCCCGAGCTGGAGGCGGCTCCGCAGCAGCGGCTCGCCGTCTACCTGCGGGCGCGCCTGGGGACAAGCGGCCAGGCGGTCGGGGCCGTGCTGCTGCGCGCGGCCACCGAG
>DAOMZC010000785.1:0-3623 GCA_035437965.1 Pseudomonadota bacterium | reverse complement strand
TGGCCTGCTTCGTCGACGACTCGCGCGAGCTGCAGGTCGAGCGGATCGCCGCCGGAGAGCTGCAGCGCGCCACCCTGCCGGCGCAGCAGTCGGCGCTGCTGCTGCGGCCCTTCGCCCGCATCATCGATCGGGCGCGCGTCCTGCGCGTGCTGCCAAGCGCCAAGCTGCGCAACATCGACTTCGCCACCCTGCCGTGGCCCCCGACGCCCGAGACGGCCGCGGGCGGCTACCTGGCCGCGGACGAGCGCCTGGTGGTGTATGCGCTGGACCTCGCTCTGGCGGCGCGCAAGGCGGTGCCGGAGCGGAAGAAGGAAGCGCTGATGCTGGCCAACCTGGAGCTGGAGCAGGCGCAGAAGAGCGCGCCCTGGCTCTACAGGCAGCTGCAGCAGCTCGGCTGGCACGTCACGCCCTACAGCAACCAGCGGTTTGAGCGCGGCATGAACCTCAAGCGCCAACTGCAGTGTTGGTTCGCCAAGGGTGACTGCCCGCCGGTGCTGTCGCTGCCGTTTACGCCGCTCCCGGGCACCGCGGACGAGCTCAAGCGCGCCCTGCCCGCGGTCGAGCTGGCGCAGCTCGACACGCACGCCAAGTACAACGAGGACAGCGGCTGGCAGAGCCTGATCCTCATGCCCGACAGAACTGTCCTCATGCTGGCGGATCTGCTGCTGCTCGATCGGGTGCCGCGCTGGACCGTGCTCATGACTTGCGAGGGCGGTGCGGCCGGCCAGGGCGAGGATGCCGACGACATCAGCCTTGCCCAGGCGCTGCTCCTGCGCGGCGGGGAAGCGGTGGTCGCCTCGACTCGCCCCCTGGATGATCGGCTGAGCGGGCAGTGGGTGCAGGCCCTCTACAGCGCGCGGACGAGCGGCGGTCCCGCCCTGGACGCCGCCGCCCCCAGCCTGACCGCGGCGTTTCATGCGGCCCAGACGCAGCTGCGCAAGAGACGGGCGCCGCTGTCCGCCTGGAGCGCCCTCCGCCTGTTTGTGCCTTAGCCGACCGCGGGCCGCGATGCCGGCCCAGAATCAGCCTGACTGAGCAGACCTCGATCGGTCGCAGTGGGTATTCGCGGCGCGTCGCGCGCGGCCAGGCCGCTGCTGCGCGCTGAGCGGCAGCCCTGTAGAGGACGCCTCGACTGCAATTGCCCGTGGCTCAGAGCGCCACTTTTTGAGCTGTCTTTTGTCCTGTTTGCTCTGCCCGCCGCGGGCAGGAGGTATTACATGCTCTCCAAGCCGTCGATTTTTTCTAGCCTCGCCACCCTGCCGCTGTCCGCCTTTTCCCAGCCGCGCCTCCTGGTGGGCCTGATCGTCCTTTTGCTGGGCGGCGGGATCTCGGTGCTCACCCTGCCCCGGCTCGTGCCGCGGGCGCTCGGCCGCTTTTGGGGCTCGCTGCCGCGCTACGAGCTGCAGCTGCGGGGCGGCGACAGCTGCCTGCGCTGTACAGTACCCACCGACCCCGACCCGGAGCCCGCGCCCCGACGCGACGAGCTCGCAAGTCCGCCCCTGACCGCGCCCGCCCGCGGGCAGCACGCCGCCGCGCCGCCGCACCTCCGGGTCCGCCTCGACGCGCCGCTCGACATCCGGCTGCACCCCGCGCAGCCGGTCAGCGGGCCGGTGTTCGCGCAGGCGTTCCTCGTTCGCCACGGCAGCGCCAGCTTCTGGCCGATCCTCATGGCGCACGCCGCGGACGGGACGCTGCAGCTGCGCGGCATCCTGCGCGACGTCCTGGACCTTAGCGGCGGCGAGCGCGGGTCCTACGAGCTCGTGTTTGTCGTCCAGCGCTCGCCGCTGCCGCTCGGCTACGCCGCCGCGCTGGCCGCCGAGCACGGCGCGCCGGACGGCCTGGGCACCCAGGTCCTCCGCGGCTTCCTCGACGTGCTGGCGCCGGCCAACCCCTGAGCCACCCTCCGCCGGCCTACGACTCGCCGGTCGCGAGCTCGCGCAGCAGCTCGGGACGGACCTCGGGCGGGACGATCAGGCGGTGGAAGTACTTCTTGGTCTGCAGCGCGGCGATGATGCTGGTCGGCTCCTTCTCGATCGGCATCGCCCCGGCGACCTCACCCGGACCCTCGGCGATCCAGATCGACTCGTCGGCGCGCTCGTTGCGCCAGTCGTAGCGCTTGTAGCTCAGGCGCTCGGGCTCGTCGACCGACACGTAGTAGCCGACGGAGCGCCGGTCGACGTGGGGCAACCGGGCGAGCACCAGCTCCTCGGCGCGCTTCTGCAGCCGCGAGAGGACGTTGTACTTGCGCGGGTCGACGTCGATGCTCTTGCTCAGCTGGCGGCGGTGCAGCCGCTGCGCCAGATCAGCGAGCACGCCGTCGCTGCTGTGCTGCCAGTCCTCGATAAGAGCGTGCACCGCGAACTCGGTCAGCCGCAGGTACTCGGCAAGCGCCACCTGCTGGCCCTGGTCGACGAGCGCCCGCAGCGGGTGCGGCCGTCCGCTGCCGCCGTCGGGCAGCACCGTGCGGTCGCCGTTCTTGTACAGCTCGAAGGCGCGGCGCAGCACCGCCGACAGCATCACGCTCGCCGCCCGCGCCGTGTGGTGGTAGTAGACGGTGCGGTACATCTGATCGAGCGCCAGCAGGTACCCCTCGACCGGCTCGATCGCCCGCCGGTAGACCGCGATCCGGGTGTGGTCCAGGTGCAGCAGCATGTCGAGCAGGCGCTGCAGATCGAACCCGTGGCCCTCAAGCCCCGCGTAATAAGCGTCGCGCACCAGGTAGTCCAGGCGATCGGCGTCGATTTGGCTGGAGACCAGCTTGTAGCACCAGTGGTCCTTGCGCTTGTGGGTGCGCACCAGCTTGGCGCGCGCCTTCTTGTTGATGTAGAGGCCGACCTCCTCGGGGAGGGCCGGGTCGACGCTCGCCAGCAGGCGCTGCACGTCGCTGCCGGGCTCGGTGAGGAAGCGGTAGGTCATCACCTCGTGGTCAAAGGGGATGCCGTAGCTGCGCAGGATCTCTTCCAGGACGTGCGAGAACGGGCCGTGGCCGATGTCGTGCAGGAGCGCCGCGGTGGTGGTCTCGATCAGGCGCTGGGCGTCGACGGGTTCGTCCATGTTGCGGACGATGCGGTAGTACATCTCGCGCGCCAGGTAGGCGCAGCCCAGGCTGTGGCCGAAGCGCGAGTGCTCGGCGCCGTGGAAGACCAGGTTGACCAGGCCGTTCTGGCGGATGTGGCGCAGGCGCTGGAACTCGCGGCTGTCGATGAGGCGGTGGATGAGCCACGACAGGGCGCGCTCGGGCGGGCCACCGGCGGCCGGCGGCTCGGCCTGGTCGATGCGGTCAAAGCGGATCTGGCCGTGCACGGGGTCGCGGTAGAACTTGGGTCGGGACATGGATTTGGCGGCTCACTGCTACTTTAGCCCGTACTCGCGCAGCTTGTAGAGCAAGGCGCGATGGCTGAGCTCTAGCAGCTTGGCAGCGGCCGAGCGGTTGCCGCGCGTCTTTATGAGGGCGCGGCGGATGAGCGCCATCTCGAGGCGGCGGGTGACCAGCTTGATCGACAGATCGCTCGGCTGCAGGCGAAACTCTGCTCCCGATCCGGCGTCGCGGCCCAGGTCGCGGCGCGCGTCGGTCGCGCCCCCAGGCTCGCCGGAGCGATCGCTGGCGAGTCCGGCGGGCGGCT
>DAOMZC010000784.1:0-3628 GCA_035437965.1 Pseudomonadota bacterium | reverse complement strand
CGCCAGATTGCCTCCGCCCTCGCCGCCGCGCACAGTAAGCGCATCGTCCACCGGGACCTGAAGCCCGACAACATCATGCTCGTCCCCGACCCGGAGACCCCGGAGGGCGAGCGGGTCAAGATCTTCGACTTCGGCATCGCCAAGCTGCGCGTCGACAGCATGGGGCCCTCGCGCAACGTCGGCCTGGAGTTTCGCACCGAGACCGGCATCATCATGGGCACCCCGACCCATATGGCGCCCGAGCAGTGTCGCGGCGTCTCGGACGTGACCGGCAAGGCGGACGTCTACGCCTTGGGCGTCATCTTGTATCAGTGCCTGATCGGGCACCCGCCGTTCATGGCCTCCAGCGCCGGTGAGCTGCTGAGCATGCACCTGCGCGACCAGCCGACGCCGCTGCGCAAGCTGGATAAGACCATCACCGACGAGGTCGCCGAGTTCGTGCAGCGGATGCTGGAGAAGGAGCCGGCCGACCGGCCGGAGATGCTCGAGGTGGTGGCGCAGCTGGAGGCGCTGGGGGCGCAGCGCTCGCGCGGGTCGGCGTCGGAAGCCTACCTGGCTTCGGTGACCCGGGGGGACAAGGGGAAGAACAAGGCGGTGCAGACCTTGCCGCCGGTCGTCGGTCAGACCATCGGTACAGTGACGCAGCGGCGGTTCGCGGTCGCGATCGTGATTGCCGCCTGCCTGGTGATGGTGGCGGCGGTGCTGCTGTTCGGCGACCTGGATCGCGCCGAGCGGCTCGCGGCGCACCCCGAGTCGGCGAGCGGGCCGCAGGTCAAGTGGTGGATCGACAGCGAGCCGAGCGGGGCGCAGGTGATCCGCGACGACAGCGGGGTCGTGCTGGGCGAGACTCCCTATCACATCGAGCGCCCGCGCGACCACGGCGAGATCAAGCTGCGCATCCGCATCCCGGGCTACGGCGACCAGACGGTCATCGCCGACGCCGCCGGCAACCTCAGCACCACGGTCTACCTGAACAAGCTGGGGACCGCCGCCATCGCCCGTGAGGGGGCGGAGCGCACCGTCGCCAAGAGCCCGCCCGTGCCGGCCGGCACCATCGAGTGGAAGATCGCCAGCCGGCCCAGCGGAGCCACCGTCATTCGCGCCGAGACCGGCGAGACCCTGGGGGTGACGCCGCTGAGCCTGACCCAGCCGGCGGGGTCGGGCACGACCAAGGTGCTGCTGCGCGCGGCGGGCTACGCCGACCAGCCGGTCATCCTCGACCAGTCCTCGCCGATGGACATGAAGTACGTGCTAAAGAGCCTCAAGCAGCGGCCCAAGCGTCCGAGCGCCGAGGAGGAGATCCCGCTGTTCGACTCCGATGAAGGGTCCGGCGGCACGAGCCCGGCGGCCCCCGACTCCAGGAACCCCGCGAAGTAGCGATGCGGCGGCGACTCCCCGGCTGGCTACGGATGGGGGCGGCGGCGACGATTTTGCTCGGGGCCCTCAGTCAGGTGACGCTGGTCACGGCGGTGCTCGCCAAGGGCGACTTCAAGCACTACGTCAGCGAGTCGCTGCGGCTTTACAAGAGCGGCGACTACCCGGCCACCATCCAGGCGCTCAAGGCCGCCTATGCCCTGCGCGCGGCGCCGCGGCTGCTCTGCAACCTGGCCCAGGCCTACCGCAAGCTCGGCGCCACCGCCGAGGCGCTGCACTACTACAAGGACTGCCTGCGCGACGACACCGCCCTGTCGGCAAGCGGCCGCACCGAGCTGCAGAAGACCGTCCACGAGCTGCAAGCCCAGCTGGCGGCGGCGCCGCCGCCCTCGCCTGCCAGCCCGCCGCCGGTGACCGCTGGCCCGCCGCCGGTGACTGCTGGCTCGCCGCCGGTGACCGCCGGCCCGCCGCCGGTGACCGCCGGCGCCGCGGAAAAGCCCGCGACGGCCGAGGACGCCGAGCCGCTGCTGGCCATCGACCTCAAGCACCGCTGGCTGTGGCGACGGCGCGGCGCCCCCACCGCCGAGGGCCGGACGACCAAGTACCTGCTGAGCGTGTGGGGGTCGAGCGCCCGCGAGGTGTGGGCGGTGGGCAGCGGCGGGACGATCCTGCGCTACCAGGGCCGCTGGGCGGTCAGCGAGAGCGGCACCAAGGCCGACCTGAACAGCGTGTGGGGCAGCGGCCCGCAGGACGTCTGGGCGGTCGGCGACGAGGGGACGATCCTGCGTTTCGACGGCAAGAGCTGGCAGAAGCTCGCGGCCGACACCCAGAGCCCGCTGCACGCGGTGTGGGGCAGCGGCCCGCAGGACGTGTGGATCGTCGGTGACACCGGCACCATCCTCCACTGGCAGGGCACCGCCTGGGTCAAGACCGCCAGCCGCACCCAGAACCTGCTGCTCGCGGTGTGGGGCCCGAGCGCCAGCGACACCTGGGCGGTAGGCACCCGCGGGGTGGTGCTGCGCCGCAGCGGCACGACCTGGAACCGGGTCGACAGCGGCACCGAGGTCAGCCTGTTCGCGCTTGCCGGCAGCGCCGCCGATGCGGTGTGGGCGGTGGGCGAGCAGGGCACCGCCCTCAAGTGGAACGGCACCCACTGGCAGCCGCAGCCGACCCGCCTGAGCGGCGGCCTGTTCGGCGCCTGGAGCGACCCCACCGGGCTCACCTGGGCCGTCGGTGCCGGCGGCGCGCTCCTGCAGTGGGACGGCGCGCGCTGGAACTCCCTGGCCAGCCAGACCCCCAGCGACCTGCGCGCCATCTGGGGCAGCGGCACCGACGACTTGTGGACCGTCGGCCTCGGCGGCCTGATTCTGAACTACGAGCCCTGAACGCCTGGGTGTCGCCCGCGCAAGCCGCCGCCTCGACGGGCAAATGAGCGATTCCGTTTTCCCCGCGGCGCGCCCAATATAATCGGTTTCAGTCCATGGACCCGTCGATCACCGCCCACCCGACCCAGCTCGCCTTCGCCACTGCCTGCGCGGATGTGCACCGCAACGACAGCGTCGCCCTGGGCGTCACCGGCTCCGCCCGCTACGGCGTCGCCTACCTGGTGCGGCCGGACTGGGCGGTGACGGCGGCGACGGTGGTGCGCGGCCTGTACCCCGGGCAGTCGGTGCGCCTGCACTTCACCGGCGGCGAGCACCGCGCCCGCCTGGCCCGGGTCGATGTCGAGGCCGACTGCGCGCTGCTGCGCCTGGAGCCGCCGCTGGATGATCAGATCCCGCTGGCGCTGCTGCACGGTCCGGTGCAGCCGGGCACGCCGTGGCAGACCTGGGTGGCGGCGCCGATGCTGCGCTCACCGGGGTTTGCCGTGACGGGCCTGGTGCACGAGTCGATGGGCGAGGACCCGCAGCGCGGGCCGGCGCTGCTGCTCAAGACGGTCTCGGGCACCGGCTGGTGGCAGCAGAGCCTGGCCGGCTCGCCGGTGATGTACGGGGGGCGGGTCATCGGGCACCTGCGCCACCTGCTCGGCGACGCGCAGTCGCAGGCGCTGTGTGCCTGCCCGGTGGCGCTGGTGCAGTCGCTGCTGCTCCTGCCCGGCGATGCGACGTTCCTGCAGCCCCCCAAGGCGCGCTACACGCGATCGTTCTATGTCGCGCGGCCCGCCGCCGAGTCCGACGCCCTCAGCCGCCTGCACCTCGCCGGCCAGCCGCTGGTGCTGTGGGCCCCCGAGCGGCACGGCAAGACCTGGTTCCTC
>DAOMZC010000783.1:0-3628 GCA_035437965.1 Pseudomonadota bacterium | reverse complement strand
TCAAGCCGCCTGATGAACGGCTCGCCAGAGCGCGGGCCGCAGTCGTTCCGCGCCGCCTTCAGCCTACAGCGCGGCCGAGCCAGTCGCGCCCCAGCTCGCAGGCGCGGGCGTTGTCGCGGACCTTTTGCAGGAAGCGGGCGCGCTGCTGCGGATCGCCGATCTGCGCGGCGCGCTGATCGAGCTCGGTGAGCGCGCGGGCCAGCGCCTCGCGGGCGGCGGCCGGATCGCCGGCGGCGTGGCGCGCTTCGGCCACCACCAGGTGCAAGCTGACCTCGTTGTAGCCCGAGCCGCCAAGGTCGGTGACGATCTGCAGCCCCTCTTCGGCGGCGGCGCGCGCCGCGGTGACCTGGCCGAGGGCCAGCAGGGCGCGGCTCAGGTTGATGCAGGCGACGATCTGATACGGGCGCATCATCGCCAGCATGGTGACGGCGGTGCGGGCGTGCTCCACCGCCGCCTGCGGCTCGCCCTGATGAAGCAGGATCTGCGATAGTACCGAGTGGGCGAAGCCGGTGTAGCTCGGGCTCAGATTGAGCTCAAGCATCGCGCCCGCCAGGTGCTGCGCCCGCTCGAGCTGCTCGGGCGCAGGCTGATCGCTGAGGAAGCTCGCCAGGTACAGCTTGGCGGTGGCGACCATGAACGGCTCGCCCTGGCGCTCTGCCAGCTCCAGGCTGCTCTGCAGCGTCGCCGCGCTGGCCGCGAGCTCGCCGAGCTCCTTCTGCGCCATCCCGAGCAGGATCTGGCAGTTGAGGAGGTTGCGCACATCGTCAGTCTTCTGGAACGCCTCGACACACTGCTGCGCCAGGCTGCACGCCAGGAACGGCTCGGGGGCCAGGATGCGCATGTACCAGGCCTGGCCCTGGTTGAAGAAGCCGCGCGTCGTATCATCGAGCTCCCCCAGGCTCGCCGCGACCCGCCGCAGCGACTCCAGGAACGTGCACGCCTGGTGCCGCGAGCCGAGGAGGCTGAACATCGTCACCAGCACCGAGGCAGCGGTGATGTAGGGAGCGTGGGCGTCGGCGGCCGGCTGCACGCTGGCGAAGAGCGACAGCTGCTCCTGCAGCTTGTCGGTCTGGTTGGTGTTGGCGGCGATGACGAACAAGTGTGACATCGCGGTACACCACCAGAAGCTGCCGGCCGGAAGCAGGGTCAGCGCCTCCAGGCCGCGCGGGAAGGCGTAGGGCCACTCGGCGCGCCAGAAGTAGGCGAGGAACTGCAGCGTGCGCAGGCGGCCGAGCTCCTCGCCGTGGACGCCGCACTCCTCGGCCTTGGCGGCGCGCGCCAGCACGCCTTCGGAGTCGTTGCCGGCGTAGGACTGCTCGGCGGCGCGGATGTAGTAGGGGATGGCGCGGTGGCGATCATCGCTGTGCCGCAGGTGCTCGGCGAGCACCATGGCATCGGTCTCGCCGCGCCGCTCCAGGTACAGCGCGACCAGGCGGTGGCCGAGCGAGCGATCGGTCTCGGGGAGCAGGCTGTAGGCGGCGTCGCGCATGAGCAGGTGGCGGAAGCTGTACTCGGGCTCACCGGGGAAGCGGCTGTCCGGGTGCTGGGCGATGATCTCGCCGGTGAGCAGCACGTCGAGCCAGCGATCCAGATCTTCGGTTGCGCGCCCGGCTCCGTACAGCGCCCGCACGCCGTCGCGCCAGAACGTCTTGCCGAACAAGCTGGCGCCGCGCAGGACCCGGCGCGCCCCGGGCTCGAGGCGGGAGATGCGCGCCTGCAGCATCGCCAGCACGGTCTCGGGCAGCGCGTCGCCCTTGCCCTCGGCGACGGCGCGCACGAGCTCCTCGAGGTACAGGGCGTTGCCCTCGGACTGCTCGATGATGCGCCCGATGGTGTCGGGGCTGTGGCTGCGCCCGAGGATCTGATAGACGAAGCGCTCGCACACCTTGCGGGCCAGCGGTCCGAGCCGGATGTTCTGCACCCGGCGCTCGACCCACAGGTTGGGGAACAGCTGGGCGACCTCGGGACGCGCCAGCCCGAGCACCATGAAGGGCTGATCCGCGAGCTCGCGCAGCGCCAGATCGACGAGCCGTACGGTCAGCGGATCGCCCCAGTGAAGGTCTTCAAGGATGAGCAGGACCGGGTGGTACATGCACTCGGCGCGCAGCCACATGAGGAACGCCTGACTTACCTGCTCGCGCATGATCTTGGGATCGTTGCGCGCGGCGCGCAGCTTGGCGCTGGCGTCTTCGGGAAACGGCAGCGCGCAGAGCTCTCCGAGGAACTCGGTGATCGGGCGCACCTGTTGCGGCTCGACGTAGCGGGTCAGGCGCTGCTTCAGCTTGGCGCGCTGCTGGGCGGGGGGCTCGCCGCTCTGCAGCCCGCACAGCCGGCGCAGCGCCTGGCAGAGCAGGGCGTTGGGCGAGCCGGCGCTCATCGGCTCCCCGAGCGCGAGCAGGATCTCGCAGTCGAGGTCGGGGTCGCGGCTGCGCAGGCGGCGCAGGAACTCGTGGCGCAGGCGCGACTTGCCGATGCCCGGCGGCGCGGTCACCAGCACCGCGCGCGCCGCCGACTCTTCGCTGCAGCTGGTGAACGCCGCTAGGAGCGTGCCGAGCTCCAGCTCGCGCCCGAGGCAGGGAGTCGGCTGGCCGAGCAGCGGCCGGCTCTCATCGAAGCTCGGGCGCTCGCCGCGCAGCACCGCGCCGAGGTCGGTGCTGACGACGCTGAAGCGGGCATCGAGCAGGCCGGCGCTTACCTCGTCAAGCCACACTCCTTCGAAGCTGTGGCGGTCCGGGACGGCGCTGGGGGTGGGCGGCTGCAGCGCCGCGCGCTTGCGCACCATGCGCACCGCTCGATCGATGGCCTCGCCCACCGGCATGCGCTGGTTGAGCACACCACGCCCGGTGGCCAGCGCTACATAGGCCTCCGGCCAGCGCTCCTGCAGGGCCAGGGCGCAGCGTCCGGCCTGCGCGACCTGATCGGTGGCGCTGCCGGTCTCGGTGAGCGCCGCGACCAGCGAGCCGTCGGCGAGGAGCTCGCTGGTCGCGCCGAGCTCGGACAGGACGCGGCGCAGCCGATGGTTCTGCGCCCAGTCCTGCTCCACCGGGCACGCCTGCTGATCGCCGCCCACCGGGTGGAGCGCCCAGACGGGAATGGCGACGACGACGCTGAACAGCAAGAGCTCCTCATCGGCGAGCGAGACCGCCTCGGCAACTGCGGCGTCCGCGGCGGGATAAAGGAGCTCCTTTATCTCACTTTTGCGCAGCTCGCCCAGGGCGACCAGCTCCTGCAGGAGGGCCGGCGCGTCCTGCGGCCGGTGGCGCGGATCCTTGGCCAGCATGCGCGACACCAGCGACTCCAGCGACAGCGGCACCTCCGGCCACAGGTCGTGCAGGCGCGGGACCTCCTCAAAGAGGATCTTGGCCAGCACGGTGGCCATCTCTTCGCCGTAAAAAGGCGGCTTCCCGGTCAGGCACTCGTACACCACGCTGCCGAGCGAGAAGATGTCGGCGCTCGGACCGATCTCCTTCTGATGGCCGCGCGCCTGCTCGGGCGCCATGTAGTCAAGCGTTCCCAGTACCGTGCCGCTGCGCGTCATCGGCGGCCCCACGGCGCGGCGGGCCAGCCCGAAGTCGAGCAGCGTCAGCCGCTCGACCTGTCCGTCCCGCAGGTAGAGGTTGCTGGGCTT
>DAOMZC010000782.1:0-3632 GCA_035437965.1 Pseudomonadota bacterium | reverse complement strand
AGCGCCTGCGCCACCTGGGTGGCGACGATGAGCATGTCCTCGACCGGCAGCCGCTGCTCTTTTTTCAGCCGCTCGGCAAGGTCGATGCCCTCCAGCATCTCCATGACGAAGTAGAAGCTGCCGTCGATGGTGGTGCCGCTGTCGGTGATCTCGATGATGTTGGGGTGGCCGATGCGCGAGGCGGCGCGCGCCTCCATGCGGAAGCGGGCGACGACCTCGGGGGTGCGCGAGTAGACCGGGTGGAGGATCTTGATCGCCACCCGGCGGCCGATCTCGGTGTGCTCGGCCTCGAAGACGCGGCCCATGCCGCCTTCGCCGATCTTGCGCAGGATCTTCCAGCGCTCGATGATGCTGCCGAGCATCTTGGCGGTGTCGTAGGCCGACAGCTGCTCCATCACCTGGCCGGGGATCTCGCCCTCGCGCAGCTGGCCGGCGTCGACCGCGGGCAGCCCGTCGCTGCTCTTGCGCTCGATGGCGGCCATGATGTCGGCCTTGCGTTGCTGGCGCTGCTCGGCGGCCTCGCGCTCGGCGAGCTCCAGGCGCTGGTTCTCTTGCAGCTTCTCGTGGACCGTCTCGAGGAGCTCGTCGCGCTGGCGGCGCTCGCGCTCGATGTCCTCGTCGAACAGGTCCTTCATGAACGCGCGCACGCGCTCGGCGTCGGTCGCTACGTAGTCGCGGTTGCTGGCGAGGAACGCCGTCAGCTCGGCGCGGAACTGCTCGCCGGTGAGGTAGCGCTCGTCGGGGTTTCGGGCGAGCGCGCGCAGCACGATCTGATCGAGCGAGGCCGGCACCCGCGGGGCGCGCACCGACGGCGGATCAATCACCGGGTTGCGTACCCGCTCGATGAGCTCGGTGCCGTCGCTCTGGTTCTGCGGGAACAGCTGGCGGCCGGTGAGCAGCTCCCACAGGATGATGCCGGCGGCGTAGATGTCGGTGCGCCCGTCGATAAGCTCGCCGCGCGCCTGCTCCGGCGACATGTACGACACCTTGCCGTAGATGATGCCGGCCGCCGTTTTCTCCAGCTTCAGCGTCGAGCTGGCGAGGCCAAAGTCGGTGAGCTTGACCTCGCCCGAGAAGCCGACGAGGACGTTGGGCGGCGACACGTCGCGGTGCACGAGCTTGATGCCGCCGAAGTTGTGCGCGTAGTGGAGGCCGCGCGACAGCTCGCGGGCGATGTACACGGCGACGTCGATGGGGAAGGCGATGCCCTTTTTGGCGCAGCGGTTCCACACCGCCCGCAGGTCCTTGCCCTCGATGTAGTCCATCGCCAGGTACAGCTCGTCCTGGACGAGCCCGGCGTCGAACACCGGCACCAGGTTGCCGTGCGAGAGCTTGACGACGACCTTGGCCTCGTCGCGAAAGCGCGCTACATACTCGGGGTCCGCGAGGTGAGGGAGCACCGTCTTGATGACACAGAGCTTCTCCAGGCCCCGGTCACCGACGCAGCACAGGTATAGGGCCCCCATCCCCCCCTGCGCGAGCGGCGCTAGCAGCGTGTACCGACCAAAGGGTCGCGGATACTTATCGGCCACAGTCGTTGCTCTATCCTAGCATAGGTGTTGTGCGGTCTCGTTTCTGCAGAGTCCGCTAGTGACCATCGTCAGCTTTGGTGCTGCGGGCTCGACTCGGGGCGGCCAGGATCCGGGCGGCTGGCCGGAGTTCGGACGGGCGCGGCGGCAAACAAACCGCGCTTGGCCATGGCAGCGACGGAGCGGCGGGCTTGTCGGCGCTGGCATGCGGGCTGCTTCGGTTGCCGGCATGACCAAGCTTCGCCACGCCCCGGGTCGGCCCCGGCTCGCGGTCCCGCTCCTTGGGCCTGCTGGGGACCCGGATCTGCTGAACATCCACCCGATCATCGCCGAGCTGCTGGGCCGCCTCGATCAGCTCATCGAGCTCGTCGCTGACGACGCCACCCTGCGCGGCGGGCTGCTGCGCGAGCGGGCGCGCCTGCATCGCCACATCGAGGCGCGCGAGCTGCTGCCGGGCGCCGACCGCCAGGTCGACCATACGTCCTACAGGTCGGCCTACGGGCAGTCCTACATGCAGTCCCGCCGGCCGCGCCGACCCCAGCCCGACCGGGCCCAGCCAAGGCGGCGGCTCAGCGGCTCCTGCCGGCGCCTGCGGCTGGCCTGCTACCTGGCGCTGTCGGCGGGGTTTGTCGATGCGCGGCGGTTCGACTCGCTCATGCTGCTCGGGTCGCGCGCGGCGCGGCGTCCAGATGGCTGGCCAAATAGCCGGGCGGCTCAGCCGGCTTCCAGGACTTCTTCCTCGGGTCCCTCTGTCCCCTCAGGCTGCCCGCCGCCGGGTGCGAGATCGGGTGACTTGTCGGCCGGGGTAGCTGCCGGGCCGGACGGGTTCCCCTCGCGCAGGCAGCGCATCATCTCTTCAACGAGGTCGGTCTGGGCCTGGCGGATCGCCGGCAGCCGGCGCGGCCTGAAGCCCTCGATAAAGATGGTGAAGATGAGCACCCCCGGCTGCGCCCCGACGTAGCCCGAGAGCACCGACACCCCGTTGAGGGTCCCGGTCTTGCCGCGCACCAGGCCACTGAGCGCCCCGCGAAAGCGCGAGTGGATGGTGCCATCGACTCCCCCCACGGCCAGCGTCTGCATGAACACCGGCCCGAGGTCCAGACTGTGATAGAGCTTGTAGAGGAGCTGCCCCAGATCCTCGGGGCGGATGCGGTTCTCGTAGGTCAGCCCCGAGCCATTGACCAGGTGGACGCGCGCCGGCGACAGGCCGAGCGGCTGCAGCCACTCATCGACGGCGCGGGCGCCCTTCTCGAGCGTCCCCGGCAGCCCGAAGCGCTCGGCCCCCAGCGTCTTCCACACCGCGTCGGCGACGTAGTTGTTGCTGTCCTTGTTGACCACCCGGCAGATGTCGGCGAGCGGCTCGGACAGGTGGGTGGCGACGACCCGCAGCGGGCCGGCGGGCGGCGGCCCGAGCCGGACGCTGCCGCTCACCGCGATGCCGACATCGGCCATCGCCTGACGGAGGATCGCCGCCGCCCAGGTGGTGGCGAAGCCGAACCGCTGCCGCACCGCCACCCGGCCGCGCTGGGCGCCGATGCGACCGCGCACCGTCACTGTCAGCCGATCCCCGTGCAGGGCGTGATCGACGAGGATGCGGCTCCGCTTGCCGCGCACCGTGCGCACCAGGTTGTGGACGATGAAGAACGGCGAGCGCGAGTCGACCCAGGCGCTGGCCGGCTGTCCGGCACGGCTCGGCTCGACGCGTACCGTGTAGGCGTCGCGGTTCAGGGTGAGCGCCCCGGACCCGTAGGTCAGCGGCGCCGCTTCCTTCTGCAGCGCCTGCAGGTCACGGAACTGACCGTCGAGCAGGACATCTCCCTGGATGCGGCGCACGCCGCGGCGGGCGAGCTCACGGGCGAGCTGGGCCAGGCCGGCCGGCCCGAGCGACGGATCCCCGCTGCCCTGCAGGAACAGATCGCCGGCGATGACCTCCTGCCCGGGCGGCAGCGACAGCAGCGGGGCGGCCCCGGCCCCGGTCGACACCTCGGGGCCGGGGCCTGCCCCGGCCGGGGCGAGCAGCGCCGACTGGTAGCGGAAGTCCGGCCCCAGCGTCGACAGCGCCGCGGCGGGCGGAAAGATGTGGGTGTTCGACGCCGGGTTGAA
>DAOMZC010000781.1:0-3635 GCA_035437965.1 Pseudomonadota bacterium | reverse complement strand
GGTAGAGCGGGTGCGCGGAGTCTCGCTGACCGTCACCGCCGGGACCATCCTCGGCATCGCCGGCGTCGAGGGCAACGGCCAGAGCGAGCTCGGCGCGGCGCTCGCCGGCCTCGTGCCGCTCAGTCACGGCCGGGTGCGGCTCGACGGGCAGGACCTGACCACCGCCAGCGTGCGCGCCCGCAAGCGCGCGGGCCTGGGCTTCGTCCTTGAGGATCGCCAGCGCCACGGCCTCGTCCTGGACTTCTCGCTGGCCGAGAACCTGCTGCTCGGCAGCGACGAGCGTGGCGCCGGCCCGTTCTCCCGCCTGTTCATCGATCAAGAGCGCCTGCAGCGCGACGCCCTCGCCCTCTTGCGCGAGCACGACATCCGGCCGCCCGAGCCGATGCTGTCCGCCCGCGCCCTGTCCGGCGGCAACCAGCAGAAGCTGCTGCTCGCCCGCGCCCTGTCCGGCGGCGGCGTGCCCCCGCGCGTGCTGCTCGTCGCCCAGCCCACCCGCGGCGTCGACATCGGCGCCGTCGAGTCGATCCACCGGGCCCTCTTGGCGGCGCGCGATCGCGGCTGCGCGATCCTGCTCATCTCCGCCGAGCTCGACGAGCTGCGCGCCCTCTGCGATCGCATCGCCGTCCTCTACCGCGGCCAGATCCTCGCCGAGCTTGAAAACTCCCCCGCCGCGCCCGCCTCGCGGGAGCGCCTGGGCGAGCTGCTGGCCGGTGTCCGCTCGTCGCCGAGTCCACCGGCGCCGGGGCCCGCTGGCCTGGGCGGCGCGGCGCAAGGCGTGTAAAGTAGGAGCTCCATGCAGCCACCCGTCGTTCGCCTGCCCGTGCTGGGCCAAGCCCCCTCGCCCGCCGAGGGCAGCGCCCCGCGGCCCCGTCACCCCGCCTGGATCAAGGCCAAGCTGCCCTCGGGCAAGACCTTCTTCGAGCTGCGCGAGCTCGTCCACGAGCTGAAGCTGCACACCGTCTGCGAGTCGGCCAGCTGCCCGAACATCGGCGAGTGCTGGAGCCGGCGCGCCCTGACCATCATGATCCTCGGCGACATCTGCACCCGCTCGTGCCAGTTCTGCGACGTCACCACCGGGCGCCCGCTGCCCCCCGACCCCGACGAGCCGCGCCGCGTCGCGCTGCTGCTCGGCCAGCTCGGGCTGCGCCACACGGTCATCACCTGCGTCGATCGCGACGACCTGCCCGACGGCGGCGCCGCTCACTGGGCGAGGACCATCGCCGAGGTCCGCGCCCACTGCCCGGGCATGACGCTGGAGGTCCTCACCGGCGACTTCAAGGGCAAGACCGCCGACGTCGACACCGTGCTCGCCGCCGGCCCCGACGTCTTTGCCCACAACCTGGAGACGGTGCCGCGGCTGTCGCGGCAGGTGCGGGTGCAGGCCAGCTACCCGCGCAGCTACGCCGTCCTCGCCCACGCCAAGCAGCGCGGCGCCGTCGTCAAGACCGGCCTGATGCTGGGCCTGGGCGAGGAGCTCGACGAGGTGCGCGAGGTCCTCGGCGAGCTCGCGCGCCTTGGCTGCGACATCGTGACGCTCGGGCAGTACCTGCGGCCGTCGTCGCACCACCTGCCGGTCGCGCGCTACATCCACCCCGACGAGTTCGCCGCGCTCAAAGCGGAGGCGCTGGCGCTCGGCATCGCCCACGTCGAGTCCGGGCCGCTGGTGCGCAGCAGCTACCACGCCGACGGCCAGGCCGAGCTCGTCACCGCCCTGCGCGCCTCCGCCAAGTAGCCGCCAACGAGCTAAAACCACGCCCCAACGAAATACGAACCGGAGCGGGTCCTGTCGCCTGCGGCACCCCGTCGCTCGGCCGCCGGGGCACCCGCCTCCGGCGCCACCCGCTCCTAGGTGAAAATTATCGGTTCAGCTGGGGCGCGATTAAGTGCTGACCGGGGCGAGGGCGACGACGCTGTAGGCGATCGTCCGCTTGGTCCCCGGGTTGCGGTAGCCGTGCTTCTGGTCGCCGCGGAACACCACGACGTCGCCCGGGTTGAGCAGCCAGGTCTGGCCTGACTCGGTGAGCTCGATGCAGCCGGACTCGCAGGTCAGGTACTCGCGGGTGCCGGGGGTGTGCGGGATGCCGGCCATGTGGCTGCCCGGCGGCAGCTCGAAGCGGTCGAGCTCCATGCCGGCGAGCGGCTCGGGCAGGAGCTTGCGCACCTGGACCAGGCCGCGCTGGCGGATCGGCAGGCTCCCGGCCGGGTAGAGGCGCGCCGAGGGGCGCGGCGGCGACAGGAGCTCCTCGACCGAGACCTGCAGCGCGGTGGCGGCCATGACGAGCACCGCGATGGTGGGGTTGGCGCCGCCCGACTCCAGGTTGCCCCAGGTCGGCCGCGGCAGGCCGGAGAGCTTGGCCATCTGCTGCTGGGTCAGGCCGCGCGCCTCGCGCAGCTGGCGCAAGTTGTCGGCGAGGTTGGCGCTTATTCGATCGCGGGGGTCGGGCGGGCCGGGCATGCCACTACAGTGGCTCCTTGCTAATAGATTAGCAACCAGGATGACACAGTAGCCAGGCAGGACTAAACCAGAAGAGTGAGGACGCGGCAGGGGGCCAGGCAACCGGGCCCGCCGCTCCTAAACAAACTCCTTTCAGCGGCCCGGCAGGATGGGCCGCCGCAGCAGAGGTCAATCATGAGTCTGGCCAATAAATCCGTACTGATCACCGGAGCGAGCCGCGGGCTCGGCCGGGCCCTCTCCCTTCTTCTTGCCGGCGCCGGCGCGCGCGTCGTCATGGTCGCCCGCCACAAGGAGCCGCTCGATGCCGCCGTCGCCGAGGTGACCGCGGCGGGCGGCACCGCGTTCGGCCTTGTCGCCGACCTCGGCGACAAGCACCAGATCCACGCCATCGCCGGAGAGGCGGCGGCGCTGGTCGGCCCGCTCGACATCGTGATTCACAACGCCAGCATCCTCGGACCGACGCCGCTGCAGCTGCTCCTGGACACCGAGTGCGAGGACTTCGAGCGGGTGCTGCAGGCAAACCTCCTGGGACCGTTCCGCCTGACCAAGATCCTCGCCGGGGCGATGGCGCTGCGCGGCGGCGGCCAGATCGTCCATATCAGCTCGGATGCCGGCGTCTCGGCCTACCCGCGGTGGGGCAGCTACGGCGTGTCCAAGGCGGCGCTCGACCACCTGAGCCGCAGCTGGGCGGCGGAGCTCGATGGGACCGGCGTGCGCGTGTTCGCCGTGGATCCCGGGGAGATGGACACGGTCATGCACGCCGCGGCGATGCCCGAGGCCGACCCCAAGACGCTCACCCCGCCCGCGGTCATCGCGGCGCGGATTGTCGACATGCTGCGCCACCCGCCGGCGGGCGGGGCGCGGGTGTCGGCCCCCGACTGGCAGCTGGGAAAGGAAGGGACGCCATGAACCCGGCCCGGGCCCCGCGTGAGCGGCGAAGCGACGCCCGGCTGCTTGCGGTGGACGCCGCGAGCGGGCGGCACGCCGACCTGCAGGTGCAAGACCTGCCGTCCCTGCTGCGACCCGGCGATCTGCTGGTCGTAAATGATGCGGCGACCCTGCCGGCGTCCCTGCACGGCCGCGTCGCCGGCGGCGGCGAAGGCGCGGCGGTGGAGCTGCGCCTGGCCGGGGCGGCGGCAGAGTGGGCCGAGGCGCCCGCGTCCGCGACCGACGACCCGTT
>DAOMZC010000780.1:0-3644 GCA_035437965.1 Pseudomonadota bacterium | reverse complement strand
GGCCGCTGTCGCAGTACCAGAAGTGCTGGCTCATCTCGACCGAGATGCGCTCCAGCGGCGCGTCGTGGCCGCGGTGGCGGTAGGCCTCCTCGATGACCCCGGAGACCCGCGCCAGCAGCTTGTTCCAGCGCGCCGGCACCTTCAGGCGCGGCCCCTCGACCTTGGAGATGCGCTCCAGGCGCCCGAGGAACTCGGCGAAGGTCCAGTTGGGGCCGCCCAGCAGGTAGCGCGCCCCGGCGGCCCTTCTCCATGGCCACCAGGCAGGTGGCGGCCACGTCGCGGGCGTCCACGAAGGACAGGCCGCCGGAGGGGATGACGGGGATCTCGCCGCACAGGAAGCGGCGCACGTCCCCGGTAGAGGATCCGCGGCGATCGCCGGGGCCCAGGAGGAGGCTGGGGTTTACCACCACCAGCTCCAGACCCAGCTTGGGCGCCAGATCGAGGGCCAGCTTCTCCTGGTAGATCTTGGACAGGTAGTAGGGCCAGTTGCCGCACAGCTCGACCGGATAGGGGAAGGTCTCGTCGGGGATTGGCTCGGGGTCGCGGCTTATCGCGATCGTGCCCGAGGTGCTGGCGAGCAGCACCCGGCGGACGCCGGCGGCCTTGGCGGCGTGCAGGAGCCGCCGCGTGCCATCGACGTGCAGCTGCATCATCGTCTGGGCGCGCTCGGGATCGCGCGACACCATGCCGGCCAGGTGATAGACCTCGCGCACGCCATCGAGCGCGGCGGCGAGGGCGTCGTCATCCCCGATCGATTCCGATCTCGGGCCCGATCCCGCCGACTCGGTGCGGGTCAGGGCGCCTACGAGGTCGCCCTGGTACACCGAGACGCCGAGCTCGGCCAGCTCGGGCGTCGGCTCGCGGCACAGCACCCGCACCGGCTGGCCAGAGCCGCGCAGCGCGCGCAACAGGTGCTCGCCGAGAAATCCGGTGCCGCCGGTGACCAGGATCGGTCCGCGGTCCTTGCTCGCCGAGGCGGCAGGGCCGGCGGCGGTCTTACTCTTTTCTTGTCCTGACGTGCTCATCGCCATGCCTTACCTGTCACCCTGCCCTGCGGACCGGCACCGCTTCTCGTCGGCGATACATGGGTGCTCATCGCCATGCCTTACCTGTCGCCCTGCCCCGCCGACTCTTCGGAGTCGCGGCTCGGCACGGGGGTGTCGCGGTTGGGGCCCGGCGGGGCCAGCCGGCGCACCGCGCGCTCGACGATGCGCGTCGCCTCGCGGTTCTGCTCGTGGCGCGGCAGCTTGCTGGCCGCGGCGCGCAGCGACTCGTAGGTGATTACGGGGCCGATGTGGGCCGCGATGTCGCGGCTGCTCGGCAGGAGCTTGCCCTTGGGCAGCGCGTCGTGGGTCCCCTCCAGGTACATCGGCAGGACATCGATCTTGTGCACGAGCGCGAGGTAGCCGATCGACGGCTTGAACGGCTGCATGATCCCGGTCTCGCTGCGCGTGCCCTCGGGGAAGATGAGCAGGATGGCGCCGCTGTCGATGACCCGCGCCGCCAGCCGCAGCGACTCGCGCAGCGACCCGTGGCGGTCCATGGGAATGAGGTTGGTGAAGTTCTCGAAGTACACCCGCTTGAGCGGATCGTCGAAGAAGTAGTCCTTGGCCGCCACCGTCACCAGCGAGTCGCCCCAGTCGCCGAGCGCGTGCTTGACCAGGCCCATGTCGAGGTGGCTGGCGTGGTTGGCGGCGACGATGAAGCGGCTGGCCTGCGGCAGATACGCGCGCCCGGTGATGCGGGTGTGCAGCATCTTTTCGTACAGGTTGCGCTGCCCGAGGTTTAAGCCCTTGTTGAGGGTGCTGACCATCCAGCGCGGTAGGACAATGCGATCGTCGGCATCTTCCTCGTCGGGCTTCTTCTTCGCCTTGGCGGTCGGGCGGACCTCCTTCTGCGGCTTCTTCATCCCCCACTGCGCGATCGCGGCGCGCAGCTCGGGCACGCTGGTGATCGTGGTGATGTCGACGTTCTCGGGGACGTTGACCCCCGCCGCCTCCAGCGCCACCCCGAGCTCGGCGAACGACAGCGAGTCGACCCCGAGCTCCTGCAGCGAGGCGGTGGCCGGGATCTGCTCGCGCGGCTTGCCGGTGACGTCGGCGAGAAGCCCTATCAGCCAGTCGCCCGGCGCTTCGCGGCCGCTGGTGCCGCCCTCGCTCTGCGCCGCCTGCAGCTGCCGCTTGGCGCGCTCCAGGCGCCGCAGCTCGTCGACGACCAGCTTGCGCTTGACCTTGCGGGTGGCGGTCTTGTGCAGCTCCAGGTCGGTCAGGTGGAAGATCTTGATGCGCTTGGCCACCGGCAGCTTGGCCGACACGGCGCGGATGTGCTCGCGGACCTTGTCGCGCACCGCATCGCGCGACAGGCCCTCAGCCTGCGGCGTGTCGTAGGCGGGTACCACCAGCGCCGCCACGGTCTCGCCCTTGTCGTCGCTGGCGCCGGCTGCCGGGCTCGCCCCGTCGCCTTCAGAGCCGCGGTCGCGATCCTTGATGCTCCCTTCGGGCAGGCCGACCACCGACATCTCCTTGATGAACGGCGACTCGCGGTAGCGCTCCTCAAGCTCGTCGGGGTAGACGTTCTCGCCGTTGAGGCCGATGATCACGTCCTTCTGCCGGCCGACGATGTACAGGTTGCCCTTGTCGTCGAAGCGGCCGAGGTCCCCGGTGTGCAGGTAGCCGTTGCGGATGGTCTCGGCGGTGAGCTCGGGATCGTTGTAGTAGCCGAGCATGACGCTCGGCGCCGCGGCGATGATCTCACCCACCCCGCTGTCGTCCGGCTGGTGGATCTTCACGTCGATGCCGCCGAGCGGCTCGCCGACGCTGCCGAGCTGCAGGGTGGTGCCCGGCCGGGTCACCGTCAGGACCGGCGCCGACTCGGTCATGCCGTAGCCTTCGTACAGGTGGAAGCCGAGCCCGCGGAACTGCTTCATCGTCTCGACCGGCAGCGCCGAGCCGCCGCTGATGAGCAGCCGCAGCTTGCCGCCGAGGCGCTCGTGCACCGGCAGGAACAGCGCCCGCGCCAGGTTCACCTCGACGCCGAGCGCCTTGCGGCTGCGCTCGCGCAGCCAGCGCGACAGGTCGAAGATGCGCTCCAGCACGCGCAGCACCCACGGCGCCACCTTGGACGGCAGGCGGTCGGTGAGCTGCTTGGTAATCCGCCGGTAGAGCAGCTGATACAGCGCCGGCACGCCGACCATGCCGGTGATGTGCCCCTCACGGAACGCCTGCGACAGCGACTCGGAGTTGATGTCCGGCAGGTAAGTGATCTGGGCCCCGCGCATGAGCGGCATGAGCAGGCCGGCGGAGAACTCGAAGGTGTGGTGCAGCGGCAGCACCGAGAGCAGGCCGTCGTGCTTGTCGACATCGAACACCGCGCTCATCTTGGCGAGCAGCGAGGTGAAGTTGCGGTGCGACAGCATGACGCCCTTGGGCCGCCCGGTGGTCCCCGAGGTGAAGATGAGCGACGCCATCTCCTCACCGCGCGCGCTCAGCACGAGCGGCGGCAGCGCCTCGGTTCGCGGCCCGACGAGCGCGGTCGACTCTTCGCCGAGCGGCAGGAGCTTCACCTCGGGCAGCGCCGCCGCCAGGGCCCCGCGCACGTCGATGCGGTGCTGCACCTTGTCGGACACCACCGCCGCCTTCAGGCCC
>DAOMZC010000779.1:0-3648 GCA_035437965.1 Pseudomonadota bacterium | reverse complement strand
GAAAGAGGAGGGCGGAAGGGAGGGCAGGGCAGAGCCTTGCGTGGGGGCCGTGGGCTGAGGTCGGGATGGCGGCCGAGCTCCTTCCCAGACAGCAGGCTCGCCTGAGCCAGCAGGGAATGCTCCTGCTCTCGCCCGCTCAAGGGGTCGCGCTGCTGGACCGGGCGAGCCGTCGGCCGGAAGTCAACCTGGTGACGGCGGCGCTGGACCTGGGCGCTATCGGACGCTCGTTTGGCAGCCGGGTGCCGGCGCTGTGGCGGGCGCTCCTGCCGACTGCGGAGTCGCCGCGGAGTCAGCGTTCACCGGCGGCCTGGGTGCGCGAGCTGGCGGCTCTCCCCACCGAGAAGCGGCGCGAGGCGCTGACGCAGCTCGTCTGCACCGAAGCGGCGCGCGTCCTCTCGCTAGCCGGCGCCAGCGCGGTGCCGGCGGACCGTCCGTTCAAGGAGCTCGGGCTGGACTCCCTGATGGCGCTGGAGCTACGCAACACCTTGGGACGGCACGTCGGAGTCCGGCTGCCCGCGACCCTGGCCTTTGATCACCCCACCCCGACCGCGCTCGCCGAGTACCTGGACAGCAAAGTCTTCCCCAAGGCGGGTCCAGCGCACACGGCGGCGCCGATCGCGGTCGCGCCGGCCGCCGACGATCCGGTCGCGATCGTCGGCATCGGCTGCCGCTACCCGGGTGGGATTGACTCGCCAGCGGCGTTCTGGCGGCTGCTCGATGCCGGCCTGGATGCGACCAGCGAGGTCCCTGCCGAGCGCTGGGATGTCGATGCGCTGTACGACCCCGACCCCGATGCGGTAGGGAAGATGATGACCCGGCGCGGCGGCTTCGTCGCGGCGGTCGACCGCTTCGACGCCGGCTTCTTCGGGATCTCGCCGCGGGAGGCGCAGGCCATGGACCCGCAGCAGCGGCTGCTCCTGGAGACCTCCTGGGAGGCCCTGGAGCGCGCCGGCATCGCCCCCGATCGGCTGGCCGGCAGCAACACCGGAGTGTTCATCGGCCTTATGTACAATGACTACGGAGCCCTGAACCCCGACATGGCGGCCCTTGATGGCTACATGGCGACCGGCAGCGCCGGCAGCGTAGCGTCGGGCCGGCTGAGCTACGTACTCGGTCTGCAGGGGCCGAGCATGACCGTGGATACCGCCTGCTCCTCGTCCCTGGTCACCGTCCACTTGGCTTGCCAGTCGATCCTGCAGGGAGAGTGCGCGGTGGCCCTGGCGGGCGGCGTGGCCCTTATGTTTACTCCCACCGCCTTCGTTGAGTTCAGCCGCCTGCGCGGCCTGTCGCCCGATGGGCGGTGCAAGAGCTTCTCGGCGGACGCCGACGGAGTCGGGTGGTCCGAGGGCTGCGGCGTGCTGGTGCTCGAGCGGCTCTCGCAAGCGCGCCGGCAAGGTCACCCGGTGCTCGCGGTGATCCGCGGCTCGGCGGTAAATCAGGACGGTCGCTCCAACGGTCTCACCGCTCCCAACGGTCCGGCCCAGCAGGCGGTCATCGAGCGCGCGCTGGCCCAAAGCGGAGTCATCCCCGGCGAGGTCTGTTACGTCGAGTGCCACGGCACCGGCACGCGGCTGGGCGACCCGATCGAGCTGCAGGCGCTGGGGGCGGTGCTCTCCCGCGGCCGGGCGCCCAGCCATCCGGCGGTGATCGGCTCGGTGAAGAGCAACCTGGGTCACACCCAGGCCGCCGCCGGAGTGGCCGGAATCATCAAGACGGTGCTGGCGCTGCAGCACGAAAAGATTCCCAAGAGCCTGCACTTCAGGGCTCCCACCCCCCATGTGCAGTGGGCCGAGCTGCTGCTGCAGGTGGCGGCGGAACCGGTGGACTGGCCGTTGGGGGCGGGGCCCCGGGTGGCGGGAGTGTCGAGCTTCGGCATCAGCGGGACCAATGCCCACGTCGTGCTGGGTGAGGCGCCGCCTTCGACTGCCGCCCGGACAGAGCCGCTCCGTCTCTCTGCCTGGCCGTTTGCGCTCTCGGCCAGCAGCGAGGCCGCGCTGCGCGCGCAGGCGGGGCAGCTGGCTGTGGACCTGGCGTGCAACGGGGAGCCGCTCCTCTCCGATCTCTCCTATTCGCTGGTTACGGCTCGCGCCGCGCTGAGCCATCGTCTCGTTCTGGTCGCGGACTCCGGGCCGCAGCTGCGCGCCGGGCTGGAGGCGGTCGCGCGCGGCGAGACTCCGGTGGGGTGCGTGCAGGCCACGGCAGCCCAGCGGGGCAAGCTCGCCTGGCTGTTTACCGGGCAGGGCGCTCAGACTCTGGGGATGGGACGCGCGCTTTATGAAGAGTGGCCGGTGTTCCGGCGGGCGCTGGAAGAGGCTTTCTCCGTGCTCGATCCGCACCTCCAGCGGCCGCTGCGCGTGGTGATGTGGGCCGCCGCGGACAGCGACGAGGCCCGCCTTCTCGACCAGACCGCTTATACGCAGCCGGCACTGTTCGCGCTGGAGTGGGCGCTGGCGGCGCTGTGGCGCTCTTTGGGAGTGACTGCGGACCTGCTTGCCGGGCACTCCCTGGGCGAGCTCACCGCGGCCTGCCTGGCCGGCGTGTTCAGTCTGGAGGATGCGGCGCGGCTGGTGGCGGCCCGCGGGCGGCTCATGCAGGCCCTGCCGCCGGGCGGGGCGATGGTCGCCCTGGCGACCTCGGAGAGCGAGCTTGTCCAAGCCGTCCAGGCGGAGGCCGCGCACCTGTCGATCGCCGCCGTCAATGGCCCTTCCGCGGTGGTTATCGCGGGCGATGCAGAGCGGGTGCTGGCCTTGGCTGCCCGCTATGCGGAGCGCGGCGTTGCGACCCGTCAGCTGGCGGTCTCGCACGCGTTCCACTCCCCGCTCATGGAGCCGATGATGGACGGATTCCGTCAGGTGGCAGAGTCCCTGTCCTACCGGGCGCCAACCATGCCGCTCTTGTCCGGACTGAGCGGAGCGATAGCCGGCCCCGAGATTGCGACCGCGGACTACTGGGTCGCCCATGTGCGCGCCGCAGTCCGGTTCGGCGATGGAATAAGGACGCTGCAGGAGGCGGGAGTGGGCACCTTCCTGGAGGTCGGTCCCCGGCCCACCCTCCTCGGGTTCGTGCGGCCCGCCGAGACAGGAAAGGAACCGGTGCGGCTGGCCTCCCTGCGGCCCGGAGTGTCCGAGACGGCGGCGCTGCTCGAGGCCCTGGCCGGGTGGCAGGTGCACGGCGGGGCGGTGGACTGGCAGGGCGTCTTCCCGAGCGGCGGACAGCTGCTCGAGCTGCCGACCTACCCGTGGCAGCGCCAGCGCTACTGGATACAGACTCCCGCGGTCCCTCCGGCCGCCGCCCGGGCCGCCGGGTCCGTGCTCGCGGACCTGAGCCCGGACGCGCTGGCTGCCGAGCTCACGACGGCGGCGGGCCTGTCCGGCGCCGAGGAGCCGCTGGCGCGGCGCTTGCTGACGGCGCTGCGCGAGCGGACGGACGAGCTGAACCTGACCGCGGCGAACCGCCAGCACCTGTACCGGCCGGTCTGGCGGTGCACGCCGCTGTCCGAGCCGCCCCCGCTCGACTCTCCCGGCACCTGGCTCATCCTCGACAGCGGTGGTCTCGGCGAGCCGCTGGCGCGGGCGCTGGCGGCCCGCGGCGCTCGTGGGGTGCTCCTGCGGCGCGGCTCCCCGGAGCTCGCGGCAGCGGAGACCTTCT
>DAOMZC010000778.1:0-3661 GCA_035437965.1 Pseudomonadota bacterium | reverse complement strand
CCCCCGCCAGCGCAGCCGCCGTCGTTCCCGGTGCCCCCGCCGACCCCGCCACCGGTGCGTCCCGCCCCGCCGCCACCGCCCCGGCTGCCGCCGCGTCAGCCCGCGGGACCGGAGGATGTCCTGCTCGGCGGGGTCGGTGAGGTGCCGTTTGACGGCATCCGCTCGCCGTGGGCGGGCCGCATGGCGACGCTCCGCTTGGAGAGCACCCTCAGCGGCGCGGCGCGCCTCGCGGTGAGCGGGCGCCTGGTCTTCAACAACGGCTTCGGCCTGGACTTCTCGGCCAGCCTGCTGCGCACCGCGCTGGCCGGCCTGCCTGCGGACACGGTCGGGACCTCCTACGGGAACCTCGGCGCGGCCTTGCGCAGCCCGGCGCTGCGCAAAGGTCGGTTCGCCCTCCAGGCGCTGGTGGCGGGGGTGGCCCCGCTGTCGGGCAGCGTGCTCGACAACAGCGTCGAGGCCGACCCCGGCACGGGCACCGATGGCACGAACTTCCGCCCCGCGATCCGCCCGAGCGGCGGCGGCTGGCGCGTCGAGCCGGCGGCGTTGCTGGGGGTGCGCATCGGCAGGTTCGCGCTCATCACCACGCAGGGGGCCAGCCTGCGCATCACGCCGCAGCTCGCCCCGTCCTACGCCGGCGGCCTGCTCATCCACGCCGAGGTGCTGCCCCTGGTGCGGTTCGTGACGTTCGCGCAGTGGCAGGTCGGCTATCTCGGGGTCGCTCTGGAGCCAGAGGACAGCACCCCCGATATCGGCGGCGCCGCCGGGGCCGGCTTCGAGGTCCTGCTGCCCGCCGGCCGGCTCGGCCACGTCCGCCTCGAGCTCCTCGGCCGCGCCGGGATCGGCGACGTCGGCGCCGCGGTCTACGGACGCGGCACCTTCGGGCTGCAGGTCGGCTACAGCTTCCGCTGATCAGACCGGCTCCGCCGTCCTTCCATATGCGGCACCGGACAGCTCGCGGCGGCCTCACCGTCGACCCCGTGCCGAGCTGCGCGCACCTTGAGACCGTGCACGGACCGCTCGCGGCAGCTCCGCCGCCGATCACGGGCAGAAGTGCGCGCAGTCACTAGACACGCGCACTTCTGGCCCACGTGCAGCTTCGCGGTCGGCGGTGCCCGGCGCCGCGAGCCGCCCTGGTGGTAGCATCGAACCATGCCCGCCACGGCCGACAGTCCCGCCCTCGACCCGCCCCCGCTCGCCGCCGCCACCCTCGCCGAGCTGCGCGCCATCGTCGGCGATGCCGGCCTGGTCAGCGACCCCGCGGCCATGCTGCCCTACTTGCGCGAGCAGCGCGGCAACTACACCGGCCGCGCCCCCCTGGTCATCCGCCCGGCCACCACCGCCGAGGTCGCCGCGGTCATGCGCTGCCTCTACGCCGCCGACGTCAAAGTAGTCCCGCAGGGCGGCAACACCAGCCTGTGCGGCGCCTCGACCCCGTCGGAAGTCGGCGACGAGGTCGTGCTCAGCCTGGCGCGGCTCAACCGGGTGCGCGCCGTCGACGCCCAGAACTTCACCATGACCGTCGAGGCGGGCTGCATCCTCTCGGATCTCCAGCAGGCCGCCGCGCAGGCCGATCGGCTGTTCCCGCTCAGCCTGGCCGCCCAGGGGAGCTGCCAGATCGGCGGCAACCTGTCGACCAACGCCGGCGGCACCCAGGTCCTGCGCTACGGCAACGCCCGCGAGCTCGTCCTCGGCCTGGAGGTCGTCCTCCCCGACGGCCAGGTGCTCGATCTGCTGCGCGGCCTGCGCAAGGACAACACCGGCTATGACCTGAAGCACCTGTTCTGCGGCGCCGAGGGCACCCTGGGCATCATCACCGCCGCGGTGCTCAAGCTGTTCCCGCGTCCCAAGGCGCAGGTGACGGCGCTGCTCGCCCTGCCCGAGCTGCCGGCGGCGCTCGCCCTGCTCGGGCGCGCCCGCGCCGCCACCAGCGATGCTCTCACCGCCTTCGAGTTCATCCCGCGCCGGGCGCTCGAGTTCGTCCTCCGCAACATCCCCGGCACCCGCGATCCGTTCGCCAGCGCCCACCCCCACTATCTGCTGCTCGAGGCCTCGGCGACTGCCGACCAGGGCGCCGCGTCCTTGCTGCCCCAGGTGATGGCGCTGCTCGATCAGGCGACCACCGACGGGCTGATCCTGGACGCCGTGCTGGCGCAGTCGCCCGCCCAGGCGGCGGCGCTGTGGAAGCTGCGCGAGTCGATCTCCGACTCGCAGAAGCCCGAGGGGGTGAGCCTGAAGCACGATGTCGCCGTCCCGGTCAGCCGCGTCGCCGAGTTCGTCGCCGCCGCGACCGCCGCCGTCACCGCCCGCTACCCCGGCGTGCGCGTGGTCGCCTTCGGCCACGTCGGCGACGGCAACATCCACTTCAACCTCAGCCAGCCGGAGGCCGCCGGTGGACAAAAAGACGCCGCCTTCGCCGCCGCCCGCGAGCCCCTGGCGCGCCTGGTCCACGACCTGGCGGTCAGCCTGGGCGGCAGCTTCAGCGCCGAGCACGGCATCGGCCGCCTCAAGCGCGACGAGCTCCGCCGCTACCGCTCGGAGGCCGAGCTGGACGTGATGCGGCGGATCAAGAACGCCCTCGATCCCAAGGGCCTGTGCAACCCCGGCAAGGTCCTCTAGGCCAGCCCCTTGCCCGCCGGCTCACCGACCTCGGGGGCGGCGCCTCCCCGCGGGCACGCCCCGTGCTGCTGATAGGGCCGCCCCTTGAGCCGCTCCAGCAGCGTGCTCGCTCGCCACTTCATGTAGCCGACCTGGAACGGCAGCGCCTGCGACATGTCGAGATAGGGGTTGTTGACCTCGCCCAGGCCGACCAGCGCCAGTACCTGCTCGGCGACGCTCACCGGGCAGCCGGCGAGGCGCACGTACTGTGACCCCTCGGCCAGCGTCATCTTGCTGGTGACCGTCGCCATCTTGGCGAAGATGTCGGCGTGCTTGGCGGTGTAGGGGTCAAGGGTACCGCGCGGCTTGTAGGTGCTGCGGATCTGCACCAGCTCGCCGCCGAGGCTCCCCTGCCAGCTGGCGCAGTCGCCGATGAACACCACTTTTTCGCCGGGCTTGGCCGGAATTTGTCCGGCGTAGGCCCCGAACACGACGTGCAGACGCGGCAGCTTTGAGTCGCACTGCGCGTCGTAGAGGCGCAGCACCTCGATCGCCTCCTGGAACGCCCCGGGGCAGCCGCCCCAGCAGTAGTCGGTGCGCTCGGGCTCGGGCGGCGGGCCGACGTAGGCGCTGATGTTGGTGCCCTCGAAGTACTTCTCGGCGCGCTGCAGGCCGACCCGGAAGCCGCGGGCGCGCTTTTGCGCATCGGCCAGGCTGACGTCGCCGCTCAGCTTTATCTTCGCAAGATCGGTGGTGCCGAAGCCGCGCTCCTCGGCGAAGCGGATGTGCTCGACCTCGCGCGGGTCGACGCCGATGATCGCGCAGCACACAGCGTCGAAGGCGACCTGGCTGTTGCCCATGATCACAAGGTGCAGCGGGAACGGCAGCGGCGTCAGCATGCGCCCCTCGCCGGCGGTGATGGCGTCGATGGCGATGAACTGCGGCTGGATGATGTACTGCAGGTCGGCGATCTTTTCGTTCAGGCGATGGTCGTGGTCGATGAGGCGGTGGCGGTCGTCCTGGATGCCGATGTAGTTCTTCATCGAGAACGTCACCGTCGTCCACG
>DAOMZC010000777.1:0-3665 GCA_035437965.1 Pseudomonadota bacterium | reverse complement strand
TTGGCGAGCATCGGCGTCGCGATCGAGCGCGGGCAGCCGTGGCTGCTGCTGCACCCGGAGCAGCGGCAGCGCGTCACCCTGGGCCGCGCGCCGCTGTCGCTGGAGGTCCCGCGCTCGTTCGGCGTCGGGCAGCCGGGGACGGGGGGCGAGGGCTCGCTCTCGCTGGTGTTCGACGACCTGCACGAGTCTCCCGCCGAGCTGACGGTCATCGTAGTGCCCCACCCGCAGCCGCTCGCCACCGCTGCCGAGCGCGAACACGCCGCCGAGCTGCAGTGGCAGGCCCACCAGGCCGCCGCCCAGGCCGGCGAGCACGCCCTTGCCACGCGCCGGCTCACCGTCGACGAGCTGCCGGTGATCGAGCTCGCCCGGACCTTCCCCTCCGGCGGTCGCGTGCAGCAGCAGCTGCAGGTCCGCAGTCACTACATGGTCAAGCTGCGCCTGCGCATCCCGGCCGGCGTGCCGGGCCGCATGGTTCCGCCGCTGGACGCGCTGCTCGGCACTGTCCGCGAGGAGCCACGTTGACGCGAGCCGCCGCGCGTGCAAGGAAGCTGCATGCGCCGCCGTAAGCCGCTGTCCGCGCCTTGCAGGAAGCGAGCTCCGGTCCTGGGCCTCCTCCTGCTGCTGAGCACCCTGTCCACCGCCGCGCCAGCGGGCGCCCGAGCCGACCGCGCCGCCCCGCGCGCTGGCCTTCTCACCGTCGAGGGGCTCACCAGCTACCGGCTTGCCAACGGGCTGCAGGTGCTGCTCATCCCCGAGCCGGCGCAGACCAAGGTTACTGTGGCCGTCACCTACTTTGTCGGCTCCCGCCACGAAGGCTACGGCGAGACCGGGATGGCGCACCTCCTTGAGCACATGCTGTTCAAGGGAACCCCCCGCTTCCCCGCGCCGGACCGCGAGGTCGAGCGTCGCGGCGGCGAGTGGAACGCCGAGACCGAGGCCGATTGGACGTACTACTTTCAGACCCACCTGGCCGATCAGCCGGCGCAGGACAACCTCCGTTTCGCGCTCGCGTTCGAAGCCGAGCGGATGACCCGCGCCCGGCTCGTGCAGGCGGACCTCGACAAGGAGTTTTCGGTAGTCCGCAACGAGCTGGAGATCGGCGAGAACTCGCCTGCCGAGATCCTCCGCCAGCGCATCCTGCGCGCCGCGTTCACCTGGCACGGCTACGGGCGCGACACCATCGGCAGCCGCAGCGACATCGAGCACGCTCCGATCGCCAGCCTGCGCGCGTTCTACCGACGCTACTACCGGCCCGATAACGCGCAGCTGACGGTCGCCGGACACTTCCAGCCCGCGCTGGTGATGCAGTGGATCGCCGCGACGTTCGGGGCCATCCCGCGGCCGCCGCAGCCGCTACCGCTCACCTACACCGTCGAGCCGCAGCAGGACGGCGAGCGGCAGGTGACGCTGCGCCGCTCCGGGGCGGTCCAGCTCGTCGCGGTCGCCTATCACGCGCTGCCGGCCGCCCACCCCGACTATCCGGCGATCGAGGCGGCGCTCGACGTGCTGACCCGCGAAGGAACGGGGCGGCTTTACAAAGAGCTTATCAGCACCGGCCTGTGCACCGGCGTCCAGTCCGAGGCGCCGCCGCTCGTCGAGCCCGGCTTTCTGTGGCTGCTCGCCGAGGTCCAGCGCGAGCAGAGCGCCGAAGTCGTGCGCGACAAGCTGCTGGCCGGCATCGAAGGGCTGGCAAGCACCCCGGTAACTTCGCAAGAGCTGCGCCGGTTCCAGGCGCGCAAGCGCAAGGAATTCACCCACCTTGGCAGCGATGGCACGGCGCTGGCCGCGGCGCTGCGTCCGTGGGCGGCGGCGGGCGACTTCCGGCTTGGACTCCTTTACCGCGACCGCATCGCCAGCCTCACGCCCGCGCAGGTCACCGCGGCGGCGCGGCGGCTGCTGGTGCCAGCCAATCGCACCGTCGGGCTGTTTCTGCCCACGGCGCAGCCGCAGCGCGCCCCGCTGGCAACCGCCCCAGCGGCGGCGGCGCAGGTCAGCGGCTACACCGGCAAGCCGCCTCCAGCCCCCGGCGAGACCTTCCCGCCCACCGTGGATCAGCTGGAACAGCGGCTGCGGCGGCTCACCCTGCCGGGCGGGCTGCGGGTGGCGCTCCTGCCCAAGAAGACTCGCGGCGGGACCATCGAGCTGGCGCTCAACCTGCGCTACGGCAGCCTGGCCGAGCTGCGCGGCAAGGCTGCGGCGGCAGAGCTCCTGGGACCGATGCTTCTGCGCGGGACCCGACGGCGCACCTTCACCGAGCTGACCGACGCGCTCGATGAGCTGCAGACCGAGCTGAACATATTCTCGGGGCGCGCGCTGCCGCAGGCGGTGGGGGTGCGTGCGCGGACTTTGAAGCCGCACCTGCCGGCCCTGCTCACCCTCCTGGCCGAGCTGCTCCGCGAGCCCGCCTTTCCGCCGGCCGAGTTCACCCGCGTCCAGAAAGAGCTGGTCGCAGCGCTGGAGCTGCGGCAGCAGGACCCGCTTGCCCTCGCCAAGGTCGTCCTCGGGCGCGCCCTGTACCCGTGGCCGGCGGACGACCCGCGTCACTACGCTTCCCTTCCCGAGCAGCTGCAGCAGCTGCGGGAGGCGCGCGTAGAGCAGGTCGCAGAGCTCCACCGGAGCCTTTTAGGAGCGGACTCCGGACTGCTGGTCATCGTCGGTGATTTCGATCCGGATGCGGTCGTTGCGCAAGTAACCCAGCAGCTTGCGGACTGGCGCGCCGCCCGCCCCTATCAGCGCATCCCCCGCCCGCCGCAAGCGGTCACCCCCGATGAGGTCGTGCTCACCCTGCCGGACAAGCAGCTGGCGGCGGCGGTGCTGGCGCTGCCGCTGCGCGCCACCGATGAGACTCCCGAGTATCCCGCGCTGCGCCTGCTGGAGCACCTTTTGGGCGGTGGCAGTACCGCGCGGCTTTACCATCGGGTGCGCGAGCTGGAGGGCCTTTCCTATGATGTGGAGGCCAGCTTCTATGTTCCGCCGCATCATGAAGAAGACGGCGCCGGAGCCGGCTGCATCGTGGCCACCGCGACGTGCGCCCCGCAGAACGCGCGCAAGGCGCTGCAGACGCTGCTGGAAGAGCTCACGATCGTAGCGGAGCGCGGCGTCAGCGCCCAGGAGCTGCAGCTTACCAAGCAGGGTTATGCGCGCGCCCGGGAAGCCGAGCGCGCTGACGATGGGCAGCTGGCCGAGCGCCTGCTCGAGCTGCTCGCCGAGGGTCGGACGCTGCGCTTCGACGAAGCCGTCGATCGCCGGCTGGCCGAGCTGGGAGCGGCGGCGGTGCAGGAGCTGGCGCGCAAGGTACTGGTGACAACCCGAGCGATAAGAGCCCTGGCCGGCGACTTCCCGCCCGGGTCGGCAGGTGCAGCGTCGGGCAGCCGTTGACGCGGCGACCGAGTTCTGGGTAGGTTCAGAACAAGTGAACCCTAGCGGAGGATCTGTGGGCACAAACCGGACGAACAGCGCAGGAACCTTGCTCGCGTGCGGCCAGACCCGGACTCCAGCTCCTGGCGCCGACCCGGCCCCGCAATCCTCGACGGAAAGGCGGCGCGGCAGGGCCTGGCGACCGTCCACCTGCGCCGCGGCGGGCCTGAGCCTCGGCGCGCTGAGCCTCGGCGTCGCGCCGGCCGTGGCCCAGGAGGCCGAGCCCAGGCCGCGGCGGGCCACCCTGG
>DAOMZC010000776.1:0-3669 GCA_035437965.1 Pseudomonadota bacterium | reverse complement strand
GGAGAGCCTCGCCGGCCCGGGCGCGGCAAGCGGAACGTTCCCCGGCGCGGCGATTCCTGCAGGCGCGCCTGCGGGAGCCGGGGGCGGGCTGGCCTTTCCCGGCGAGCAGGCGCAGCTGCAGCGGACCGCTCACGCGCTGGCGCTGCTGCCGACCGAGACCCGGGTCACCCTGATGCTGGTGGCCATGCAGGGGCGCCCCATCGCCGAGGTGGCGGAGCTCCTCGGCTGCAGTGAGCTCACCTGCCGCTTCTGGCTGCGCCACGGCATGAAGCTCATGCGGCGGGCCCTGCAGCGCGACCTGGTCGAAGACGAGTTTGTGAGCCGTGAGTCGCGCCTGCTGCTGTCACCCGGAGCGTTGAATGACCTGCGCCGAAGCAAGAAGGCAGCTGCCCGCGCCTGAAGCGGTGCAGGCCGCTGCGGTGGCCGCGCACCTTGTCGACTGCGTCCCGTGCCGGGTCGAGAGCGACGCCCTCAAAGAGGTCGATCGCCGGCTGCACCGGCTCGGGCAGGTCCGCGTGCAGAAGGCCCAGCCGGCGCTGCTCGCCCTCGCCCAGAGCGCGCAGGCGCAGCTCGGGCTCCCGCTCGCCCCGCCCGCCGCCCGCTCGCGCCTCTGGGCCCTCGTGCTCGGCGTGGTCGCGCTCGCCGCGCTGCTGTGGTGGCACCTGCGCTAGCTGCCGGCGCCGAAGCGGCTCTGCGACACCTCAGCCGCTAGTCTTGCCGGGTACCAGAGCCGCACCAGGCGCGACTCTGCGCTCCGCCCGGCAATCGAACCTGCGTAGCGCTCTTGCCGCGAGCCGGGCGGGGGAGGGCGGGCCCTTGCCGAGCCCAGCGGCGGAGCGGGCGGGTGGATCGCGGCCTTGCAAAAAGACGCGAAAGCTGAGGTGGAATCAGTATACTGGCGCCGCCTCAGCGACTGTGGTGACGGGTAGCGGCGGCTTCGCCGGCGCCGTGCCATCGGGGCAGGAAGGTAGACGATGGACAGCGGCGACCGTGACGTAGTGGTGCTGACCGGCGCGACAGGATTTCTCGGCCGTGAGCTCTTGTGGAAGCTGATGAAGGAGCTGCCGGCGAGCGCGGACATAGTCTGCATCGTCCGCCAAGGACAGAGCGGCCGCGCCGACAAGGCCGCTCCCGGGCCCGCCTCACCCGCGAGCGCTCAGGATGCAGCGGCGAGCCGGCTCGCTGAGCTCCTCGCCGCCGGCTGTCCGCTGCCCGCCGGCGATCCGCGCCGCCAGCGAGTGCGCGCCCTGTGCGGCGACATCACCGAGCCGCGCCTCGGCCTGTCCGCCGAGCAGTTTCACGCCCTGGCGGCCTCCTGCACCTACATCTTCCACGGCGCCGCGACCGTCCGCTTCGACCTGCCGCTCGCCGAGGCCGAGCGCATCAACGTCGGCGGCACCCGCGCCATCGTCGAGCTGGCCGAGGCGGCGCACCAGGCCGGGCGGCTGGGCCGCTTCTGCTACATCGGCACCGCCTACGTCGCCGGCCGCCGCATCGGCCGCGTGACCGAGGACGAGCTCCTGTGCGGCCAGGAGTTCAACAACACCTACGAGCAGACCAAGTGCGCCGCCGAGGCCCTCATCCGCGAGCACATGGCCCGCCCTGCCCCCCTGCCCACCACCCTGTTGCGCCCGAGCATCATCGTCGGCGACTCCAAGAGCGGCTACACCTCGAGCTTCAAGGTGATGTACTGGCCGCTGAAGATCTTCGCCCGCGGGCTCATCCCGATCGTCCCGGCCTCGCGCGCCGGCCTCGTCGATCTGGTGCCGGTGGACTACGTGGTCGACGCCATCTGGGCGCTGAGCCAGCTGCCGGGCGCCGCAGGCCAGTGCTACCACCTCGCCGCCGGCCCCGAGCAGGAGACGACGATCGGCGCGGCGATGGAGGCCGCGGCGCGCTTCTTCGGCGTCTACAAGCCGCTGTTCGTGCCCACCGCGGCCTTTGAGCGCTACGTGCGGCCGGTGCTCAACCTGCTGTTCCGCGGCAAGCGGCGGCAGGTCCTGGACGCGGGGCGGATCTACGTGCCCTACCTGAACTACCGGGGGTCGTTTGACACCACCAAGGCGCGGCGCGACCTGCGCGCGAGCGGCCTGCAGGTGCCGAGCGTCCGCGAGTACTTCGAGACCCTTTTGCGCTTCTGCGTGGCCTCGGACTGGGGCAAGCGCCCCGTGCCGCCGCCCGCCTGAGCGCGACCGTGGAGGAGACGATGGAGACCCAAGTGGTTCTGATCACCGGTGCCGCCGGCAACCTCGGGCAGGCGGTGGCGCGGGCGTTCGCGGCAAGCGGCGCGGTGTTGGCGCTGACCGATGGCGACCAGGCGCGCCTGCTCGCGGCCGCTGCCGAGCTGGCGCTGCCGGCAGAGCGCTGCCGGACCTACGCCGCCGACCTCATCCAGCGTGCGGCGGCGCTGGCGCTCGGCGAGCGGGCCGCTGCCGAGCTCGGGCGCATCGACGTGCTGGTCAACATTGCCGGCGGCTTCCGGATGGGCCCCGTGCACGAGACGCCGGAAGAGACCTGGGACCTCATGATGGACCTCAACGCGCGCACCGTCTTCAACATGGCGCACGCAGTGGTGCCCGGGATGATCCGGCGCGGCGGCGGGCGCATCATCAACATCTCGTCCCGCGGCGGCCTTAGCGGCGGGGCCGGGATCGGCGTGTACGCCGCCGCCAAGGCCGCGGTGCTGCGGCTCAGCGAGAGCATGGCCGCCGAGCTGCGCGAGCACCGGATCAACGTCAACTGCGTGCTGCCGAGCATCATCGACACGCCGCAGAATCGCCAGGCGATGCCGGCGGCCGATTTCGGCACCTGGGTGAAGGCGGACTCGCTGGCCGAGGTGATCGTGTTCCTCGCCTCGCCGGGCGCGCGCGACATCTCGGGGGCGGCGATCCCGGTCTACGGGCGCAGCTGAGGCGGCGCCGGCCGGTTACTCGGTCGGGGCGGGCGGCGGCGGCGGCAAGGCCCGGTTGGGGTCGTCGCCGACCGCGCCCGGGGCGTCGGGGGTCGCCTTGTCGCGGTGGCCCGAGCTCGGCGCGAGCTGGAAGCCGTTGCGCTTGCAGACCTCCAGGACCTTGTCCTGCTCGACGTCGTCCAGGCGGCCAAACAGGTGGCTGGCCGCCGAGGCGTCGGGGATCTGGCACGCCGACAGCACCGCCAGGCGCAGCGCCAGGACGGCGACGCGCGGCTTGCGGCGGTCGCCGGACTTGAGCACCGCCTGCGCCGCCGTCAGCGCCTCGCGATACTTCTTGTCGCTGTAGGCCAGGTTGGCCTGGATGAGGGCGGCCGGAGCGTCGGTGAGCTCCTCCTTGGCGAGCGCCGGCACTTCCGGCACCTCGGGCGGCACCTCCGGCGGCGTCGTCTCGGCGGCGGTGCAGGGCTTGCGCTGCTCGGCGCGCACCTGCGGGTGGCCGGGCACTGTGTCGAGCAGCTTCTGCACCTGGGCGGTGAACTCGGCGCACTGGTGGTGCTCGCGCAGCTTGGCCGCCAGCATGAGCTGACTGCTGACGAACGCCTCGCTCGCGGTGTCGTAGGCCGGCTGCGCCATGGTACGGTAGACCGAGTCGGCGGCCAGCTGCCCGTACAGGCGGACGACCTCCTCGTGGTCGCGCTTCTGGGCGGCGGTCTCCAGGCGCTGGTAGACCTCCTGCATCGGCTGCTCGCTGAGCGCTT
>DAOMZC010000775.1:0-3672 GCA_035437965.1 Pseudomonadota bacterium | reverse complement strand
GCAGCGCGCGTCGCGGTTTCTCCAGGATGTCTTTGTCCACACCCAGGTCGTGCCCATCAGCACGCTGCGCGGCTGGCTCGGCGGGGCGGGGTTTCGTCGCCCGCTCATCGCCCGGCTGACCCGGCTCGCCGTCAGCAAGCCGGACATCGACAAGCTGCTGGAGGCGGTCAAGGCGGCGCGCAGCTGGCAGCGCCTGGCGCAGCTCGACGCCGCCGTGCGCATGGCGACCGCCCTGGTCGCTGCCGGCGCGGTCGGCAAGGGCGGCGAGGCGACGCGCTTCATCGAGACCCTGGCCCTCAAGGCCGACGCCGCGGAGATTCCCGAAGCCTACTGGGTAGCGATGCCGCTGCGCAGCGACCCATCGGCGCCCGCGGACAAGAAGCAGGCGATCCTGCGCGGCGCGGTGGTCGTCTCGGTGCACGGCCAAAAAGCCGAGAACGAGTCGCAGACCGAAAAGCGCGTCTCCGCGCTGCCCTCGGATCTGCGCGCGGCGCTGGTGGAGCCGCCGGTGCGGCCGATGCGCACCCTGCTCGGGTTTCTGCCCAAGACGCAGCTCGCGGTCATCGCCCTGTCCGGGCTGGCGGCGATCGTCGTGGCGTCGCTGCAGGTCGAGCTGGACGCGCTGTTCCGCAGCACCCTGCACATCCTTTGGTACATCAAGTCGCCGACGCAGCGGCTCGTCGCGCCGACGCTCGGCACGCTGTTCCTGATCGGGATGTTCGGGCTGATTCTGGTCAATCAGTGGAACACGACGCGCATCGGACGCTACCTGGAGATTCGCCTGCGCGCCGCGCTGGCGGCGAAGCTGCCGACGATCAACGATCACTACTTCCGCAGCCGGCCGATCTCGGACATGACCGAGCGGGCGCACAGCCTGTCGCGCGTGCGCCAGCTGCCGCAGCTGGTTGTCGATGGTCTGCGCACGCTGGCGATGACCACCCTGACCGCGCTGGCCCTTTTATGGCTGGTGCCTGGTGAGCGCCTGATCGTGCTGGCGCTGCTCCTGACCACCCTGGGGCTGCCGTTCCTCATTCAGCCGCTGTTTCTCGGGCTCGATCTGCGCGTGCGCACCTACGCCGGCACGCTCATCCGCTCGTATCTGGACGCGCTCATCGGACTGTCGCCGACGCGCACGCACGGGGCGGAGCGCGCGCTGGCCCGCGAGCAGGAGGAGCTCTTGACAAGCTGGGTGCGCGTGCGCCTGGACTGGCTGCGCGTGCAGGTCGGCGCGCAGGGCTTTCAGGTGCTGCTCGGCTACGGCTTCATCGTCCTGCTCATCGCGCGCTACCTGGGCCATGGCGGCGATGCCGCGGGGCTCCTGTTGCTTTTCTATTGGGCGGTCGCGCTGCCGAGCAACGCCGGCGAGTTCGCCAGCACGCTGCAGCAGTACCCCGATCTGCGCAACGTCACCCTGCGGCTCATCGAGCCGCTCAACGCCCCTTCGGAGAGCCCCGAAGAGCTGGCCTCGGTCCTCACCGTGCACGACAGCAAGACGGTGGCGATCACGCTCGAGCAGGTCTCGGTGGTGCTCGCCGGGCGGCCGGTGCTGCAGGACATCAGCGTCGACATTCCCGCCGGCACGCACGTCGCGGTGGTGGGAATCTCGGGGGCCGGCAAGTCGACCCTCATCGGGCTCCTGCTCGGCTTCCACCGCGCCGCGGCGGGCCGGGTGCTGATCGATCACCAGCCGGTCAGCGATGAGCACCTGGTGCAGCTGCGGCACAGCGTGGCGTGGGTCGATCCCGACATCCGGCTGTGGAACCGCTCGCTGTTCGACAACCTCCACTACGGCTCGGCGAGCGATCGGGTAAACGCGCTCAGTGAGGCCATCGCGGTCGCGGATCTGTCGCGCGTGATGGCCCGCCTGCCGTCGGGGCTGGCCACTCCGCTTGGTGAAGGCGGGCGGCTGGTGTCGGGCGGGGAGGGGCAGCGGGTGCGGCTGGCGCGGACGCTGCTGCAGGCGCCGCCGCGCCTGGTGCTGCTCGATGAACCGTTCCGCGGGCTCGATCGGACGCAGCGGCAGGAGCTCCTGGATCGCGCGCGCAAGAACTGGGAAAAAACGACGCTGCTGTATGTCTCGCACGATATCGCGACCACGCTGTCGTTTCCGCGGGTGCTGATCATCGAGGACGGGCACCTGGTCGAAGCCGGTGAGCCGGTGGTGCTGAGCGCGCGCCCCGATTCCCGCTACGCCGCGCTGCTGCGTGCGGAAAAGACCGTGCGTCACGATCTGTGGGCGTCCAAGGAGTGGCAGCGCGTCGCCATGGTCGATGGCCAGCTGGTCTCGGGCAAAGAGCGCGACGGCGGACAGGAGGAGCCGTGAGCGCCGACTCCCTTCCTCTGTGGCCGCTGCGCCGCACCGGCGATGCGATGGCGGTCCTCGGGCGGCAGATGGGCTGGCGCCTGCCCACTGCGGTCTCGGCGCCGCCGCCGCCCGCGGGCCTGTCCGGCACGCTCGCCGCCGGCGCGCCCGGCAGCTTGAGCGACTACCTGGACACCGCCGCCGGCGCCTTCGGGCTGGAGTCCGAGCCGGTGGTGGTGCGCATCGGCGAGCTCGCCGGATATCTCAAGCGCGCGGCGCCGGCGCTCTTGTTCGTGCGCGCGCCGAAAGAGGGGCTGCTGCTGCTCATCGGCGCCACAGGCCGACGGCTGAAGCTGATCGCTCCCGATGGCTCGCCGCGCTACGTAGCCGCCGCGGACGTCGAGGCCGCGCTGACCGCGCCGGTCTTCGCGCCGCTCTTGCCCGAGATCGAGCGCCTGCTCGATGCCACCGGCGTAAAGTCCGGGGAGCGCCGGCGCTACGCGACCCGCGTCATCCTGGAGAAGCGCCTGGGTGATCAGCCGATCGAGGGCGGCTACATACTGCGGCTGGCCCCGGGGCGCCCGCTCAAGCAGCAGGCGGCCGAGGCGGGCCTGCCGCGCCTTATCGGTCAGTACGCAGTCACCCATGTCATGCAGTACGTCCTGGGCCTGCTCCTGTTGAACGTGATCGGAGAGGGCGCCTTGACCGGCCGCATCGACAAGGGCTGGCTGCTGGCCGCGGTGCTGCTGCTGGCCTGCACGCCGCCGTTCATGCTGACCGAGAGCTGGCTGCTCGGGCGCATCGCCATCGCCATCGGCATCGTGCTGCGGCGGCGCCTGTTGTGGGGCGCGGTCAGCCTGCCGCTCGATGCGGCGCGCCAGAACGGCTACGGTGATTTCATCTGTCAGATCATCGAGTCCGAAGCGGTGGAGATGGGCCTGCGCGAAGGCGGGCTGCAGGCGGGGGCGGCGCTGCTCGATCTGGTGGGCGCCATCGCGGTGCTGCAGCTGGCCTCGACCTCGACCGTGCTGGCGCTGCTCGTCTGGGTGCTGCTCGTGGCGGCGGTGGCGTTTCAGTACTATCGCACCCGGCTCACCTGGACCGAGACGCGCTTCCGGCTGGTCGGCGAGCTGCTCGAGGTCATGCTCGGCCACCGCACGCGCCTGGTGCAGGAGCCCAAGAGCGTCCGCCACCGCGCCGAGGATCACGCGCTGGTCGATTATCACACGCACGGCCGGGCGCTCGACGGCTGGACGACGGCGCTGTTCGGCGCGGTGCCGTTCGGCTGGCTGGCGCTCGGCTCGATCACCCTGACGCCGCTGTGGCTGGCCCAGGGGCAGTCGCCGGCGCGGCTGGCGCTGGGTCTGGGC
>DAOMZC010000774.1:0-3678 GCA_035437965.1 Pseudomonadota bacterium | reverse complement strand
GCTCCTAGCTGCCATGTTCCTGCCGGGCATCGCGGCGAGCCAGCCTGCGCCGGCCGCTCCCAAGCCGGCACCGGCCGCCGGCGCCGCCAAGCCAGCCACGCCGGTCAACCCGGTGACCAACGAGCTGGCCCAGCGCGCCATCGCCGCCGCCCAGAAGGATAACTACGAGGAAGCGCTCAAGCTGTTCCGTCAGGCCTACCGGACGGACAAGAACGCGCGCTGGCTCTACGACATGGCCGTCATCTACGACCGCATGGCGATGTGCGACGACGCGGCGTTTTTCTACCGCGCCGGCCTGTACGGCAAGGGCGTCCTGCCGCAGGACGTGGATCTGGTCGACAACCGCCTGGGCGTGCTGCAGGACGAGTGCAACTTCAAAGAGAAGCACAAGCTGGTCGCCGATCGCCACGACCGCGCCGGGCGCTACATGCAGCTCAAGCTGTGCGAGCTCGCCGCCGACATCCTGACCGGGATCGTCACCCCGGCCGAGAAGCAGCAGATCGAGACCTGCAAGGCCGAAGCCGCCAAAGACAAGTAGCCCCCCCCCACGTAAAGCAGCGACCCGGCAGCGGCCGATGAGCCGTCGCCGCGGCCCGCAAGCCCGGTAAACAGCACGTCAGCGGGCGGCTGTCCAGCCGGCGCCTCCGTATTCAGTTAAAATGGACCGATGAAAAGCACTTTGCTGTGCCCTGGGCGCGCCGAGCTGCCCAAGTCGGCCGACGCGCGCGATCCTCGCCCGAGGCGACTCCGGCTCGCTGTCCCCCTCCTGTGCGCCTTCGCGGTGCTCGGCCCGCAGCGGGCCTCGGGCTACGCCATCGATGTCCACTCCGAGCTGTCGCGGCTGTCGCTGGCCAATAGCGGCCTGGGCGACAAGGCGGCCCCGATCGAGCCGGCGGCGATGGTCGCGGTGCGCGCCGCGATGGACGACTTCGCCCGCAACACGCCCGGGCTGCGCGAGGCGTGGCTCAAGCGCTACCCGACGCCCGCCGACTTCGACGCCTTCGCCCAGAAGCAGCTCCTGCTGCTGTCCCCCGGCTCCAACGTCGTCGGCATCGATCGCACCGATCCGACCATCCCCAAGGACGGCCCTCTGCTCGAGACCCTGGCCCGCGGCAGCGCTCACCCCGACGAGGACTACCGCAACCGCGAGCGCTACGCCTACGACGGCAAGCGCCAGCCGCTCCGCACCACCACCGGTGAGCCGGTGGCCGCCGACCCGGCGATGCTCAACATGGGCAAGCTCGGGACCCTGTCGAGCCAGGCGCACGCCCACTACGGCCTCGCCCAGGTCGAGCAGTCAGACGATCCCGAGGTCCTCAAGAACGACCCGCGCCGCTTCGCCAAGCGGGTCGGCTACGAGCGCGCCCCGGTCATGACCCTGGCCGCGCAGATGGCGCAGCTTCACCTCGATCTGGCGCTCATCGCCGAGCTCAACGAAGCCCCGACCAGCCGCGAGCTCGGCTGGCAGTTCCTCGGCCAGGGCTTCCACTACCTGCAGGACGTCGGCAACCAGGCCCACACGGTGCAGGTGGGCCTTTACGACTTCTTCCTCAGCGCCGGCATCGAGCGGCTCAAGCTCGGGCTGATGACCGGCGGCGGCTACCTGGGGCAGATGCGCAGCCTGGGCTCGATTGGCCTTAACATCCTCGCCAGCCACCACGTGCTGGCCGAGGAGCTGACGCGCAAGCGCATGCTGGCGGGCAAGACCGGCACCCCGACGCCGGTCAGCCAGCGCCTGCTCGCCGCGCCGACCCAGGATGATCCCGACTTCGCCGCCAAGCTCGACGCCGCGCTGGCGCCGCTCGGCCCGAGCCCCGAGAAGGGCGAGTTCGCCCTGGTCATCACCCGCGAGCTCATCGAGGTCTCGTCGCAAGAAGGGCAGGCCCTTTACCGCGCCACCCGCGCCATCGCCGACCCGCGGCTGAGCACCCGCCACCTGGCCTTCAACGAGGAAAAAGACGATCCCGATACCATGGTCATCGCCGAGACGCCGGACAGCGCCGCCGCCTACCAGGACTTCTGGGCGCTGCAGGAGCGCGCCTTCCGCCGCGTCGGCACCGCCCAGCGGCGGGTCGTCGCCCTGACCCAGAAGGTCCTGGCCGGCGCCACCACCCCCGAGGCGCGCGCCGAGCTGCGCAAGCTCGTGCTCACTCGCCTCGTTACCCGCCAGCTCAAGGCGCTCGATGAGGTCGACGCCCGCCTCGCCGACTACCTGCGCGACCCCCCGAGCACCATCAGCGCCCCGGAGCACTCCATGGGCCTGCTCGCCATCGATCTGGCCCTGGTCGCGCTCCTGGTCGGTGGTGGCGCGCTGCTCGTCGGCCGCCTGCGCCGCCGCCGCCAGTCCTGAGCGGCGCTGCGCCAATTTGATCCACGGTGATCCGTTTTAGGCCGCACCGCTCTCCCGCCCCCAGCACCTGATCCATTCTGGCGCAGTCAGCGCGGCCAATCCCCGTCCGGCGCCCGCCGCGCTGCGTCCCCACCGTCGCTGCCACCGCGACCCGGCGCCACCGCCGCGGCTGGCACGCGCCCTGCTTCGAGCTCTGAGCGCGCGCACCCTGCGCGACGAGCAGACAGGAGCTGTGGCATGGCCAAACTCAAGGTTCCCGACGTAGCGGCCGCCGAGGCCGCCGACTCTACCGCCCTACTCCGCTACGAGGACGGCTGGCGCGCCGGCAAGCCCGTCGAAGATCCCGCCAAGCTCAAGCGCTGGGGGTTCGTCACCGCCAAGCCGAGCGAGTACCTCATCGTCGTCCGCAACGGCGCCATCGACCACGCCCTGTCGGGCCAGGGCATGCGGGTGTGGAAGTGGCCGTGGAACGCGGTGGCGATCGTGCCGACGACCCTGCAGCAGATCGACTTTCTGGCCGACCAGGTCACCCGCGAGCGCGTCGGCGTCAGCGTCAGCGGCATCGCCGTGTACCGCATCGTCCAGCCCGAGATCGCCTACCGGATGCTCAACTTCACCTACGGCGAGCGGGCCAGCGAGAAGCTGGCGCAGACCCTGCGCGAGATGTTCATCGGCGCGGCGCGGCGCCTCATCGCCAACCTGACGCTCGACCAGTGCCTGCAGAACCGCAAGGAGGCCATCGCCACCTTCCTCCTGCAGGAGATTGCCCCGGTGGTCAGCGGCAGCGGCAGCCTCCACGACACCACCGAGCAGGGCTGGGGGGTGATGATCGATACGATCGAGATCCAGGACGTAAAGATCCTCAGCCGGCAGGTCTTCGAGCACCTGCAGGCCCCCTACCGCGCCGAGATCGCGATGAAGGCCGAGATGGCGGAGCTTGAGCGCCAGCGGCTGGTCTCGGAGCGGCGCGCCGCCACCGAGCGGCAGACTGCCGAGGCGACGATCCTGACCCAGCACGAGACGCGCCTGCTCAAGGCGCGGTCCGAGGCCGAGGCGGCCGAGAAAGAGTCGGCCGAGGCGCTGCGCAGCGAGCAGGCCAAGGCGCGCGTCAGCGCCGATGAGCTCTTGCGCAAAGAGGCGCTGTCGCGGCAGCGGCTGGCGGTCGAGGAGGGCATCGCGGTGCGCCAGGCGGAGAGCAAGGCGGCGGTGGACGCCCGCAACAGCGCGCTCAAGCAGGAGCTCGAGCTGGCCCACCTGAAGGCGCAGGAACAGAAGCGGCTGGCGACCGCCCAGGCCGAGCTGGCGGCGCTCGGGACCGAGGCCGAGCT
>DAOMZC010000773.1:0-3680 GCA_035437965.1 Pseudomonadota bacterium | reverse complement strand
GAGCCGCTGCAGCGGTGCCGCGCCATCGCCGCGCCGCAGCGCGCTGCGATAGCAGGTCACCGCCTGGGATAGTTCACCGGCCCACTCGTGCACGACCCCGCGCATCACCAGCCGGGGCGGGGGGGTCTTGTCGGCGCGGTCATCGCAGCGACCGCCGAGCGCGGCGGCCGCTTCCGCCGGCTTCTCATCGAGCAGCAGACTGCGCGCGCGGGTCAGCGCCGCCTCCTGGGCGTCGCGGCCGCTCACGGCCGTAAGCAGCACCCGCGCTTCATCCAGAGCCGCGGGCGAGGCGGCCGAGGCGACGTAGGCCCGCAGATCGTTCAGGCCGGCGGCGCGATCGTTGTCATCGATAAGCAGGGCGCCGCGCTCGAAGTAGGCGGCGGTTGCGCCGAGCGCGATGGCGCGGTCGAGCCACGGCCGCAGCAGCCGGCGCGTCTCGGCGCTGCTCGAGATCGCGCGCAGCTGCCGCGCCAGCCCGAGCAGCGCCTCGCCGTCCTGCCACAGCGCCGCCACCGTGGCCTCCGGCACCTGTCCGGTCAGCGCGTAGGTGGTGGCCGCCGCGTCGAGGTAACCCGGTGAGTCGAGCAGCGCCGCCGCGAGCAGATCCGGCGCGAGGCCCACCGGATCGCCGCTCTGCAGCCAGTCCTTGGCCTGATGATAGAGCTCCTGCGCCTTGGCCGAGGGCGCAGTCACGCTGCGCGGTCGCTCGGCGGGCCGCCGCGCTGCCTCCGACTGTACCTTCACCGCATCGAGCAGCCGGCTCACCTCGGGGTCGAAGAGGGTCTGCGGCGCCTGCTCCAGCGCCTCGCGCAGGTAGCGCTGCAGCGCGGCCTGCGCCGCCTCCAGAGCGCCGCGCCGCAGCAGCACCTGCGCCCGCAGCAGCCATAGATCAAAGTAGCCGGGCTCCAGCGCCAGCGCGTGCCGCAGCGCCGCATCGCAGCGCTCGGCGTCCAGGGCGCCGCCGTGGGCCGCGAGCAGCACCCCGAGCTGCCGCCACGCCGCGGCGTGCGAGGGCGAAAGCTGCAGCAGGATGGTCAGCTCGCGCTCCGCATCGTCGAGACGGCCCAGGGCCTCGGGGGCCCGGGCGCGCAGCCAGCGCGGCGCCCGCCAGCGCGCGGCGGCGCTGACCGGCGGCTCGCTGCTGTCCAGCGCCGCCTGCGGGCTGCCGTCCTTGAGCAGCTGCTCGGACAGCCGCAGCTGCTCGCGCAGCGCGTCGGTGACCGGCGGCTCGGGCCAGTCGCGCAGCGCCCCTTGCTGCTCGTCGTTCTGCAGGTCCTCCAAAAGATCCAGCACCTGCTTGCGCAGCGCCGCCGGCAGCGCCGCGGTGTCCAGCGCCTGCAGCCGCGCCCGCGCCGCCTGGGTCTGACCGACCGCGCGCTCGAAGTTGGCGGCGCTCAGGCTGAGCCGCAGGCGGCCCTCGGCGTCGCCGGTGGTGCGCGACAGCGCGGTCTTGAGCAGGGCCTCCAGGTCGGCGCGCTGCTCCCAGCGCTGCGGATCCGCGGCCAGCAGATCGGCGAGGCGGGCGTAGGCCTGCCAGCCATCGGGCGCCAGCTCGATCAAGTGCCGGTACACCGCCTGCGCCTCGGCGCGCCGCCCAAGCTGCGTCAGCACCGGCCCGAGCCGCTGCAGGGCCTCGAGGTTGTCCGGCTGCTCCTTCAATGTCAGCGTCAGCCGCTGCGCAGTCGCCTCCAGCGCGCGCGCCGACAGCGGCCCGCGGCCCGCTCCCGCAGCGGACCGCCCGAGGACCAGGGCCAGGGCGAAGCAGCAGAGGGTCGCGCGACCGGTCATCCGTGCCCGCCGCGCCCGCCGCGCAGCTCACGCAGGCTCAGACCGAGCTGATTGAGCCGCAGGTGCACCCGCCGCGCCGACCCCGCGGGCCCGAGCAGCCGACTGGCCATCTGCTCCAGATCACCGCCGGTGGCGACGAATAAGGCGCGCAGATACTGCCGCTCGACATCGGTCGAGATCTTGACGAAGCTCGGACCCGGGCGCACCTCGATGGGGACCCGCATCGCGCCCTCCCCGAGCTCGACCGGCGCCGCGCCGCTGCCCGCCGCCGGCACCGGCTCGGCCGTCGCTCCGGTGCTCAGTGAGGTTGCTTGACCCAGCAGCTGGTCGATGAGCTTCTCGGTGATGGCGAGGATGGCGGGGGCGCGCGCCGCGGCCGGCTGCTTATCCCCTGGGTGCTGGATCCCTTCGAGGTGCTCGACGAGCGTAAACACCAGCGCATTGGTCGCCAGCATCTTGAGCTCGCGCTGGTTGCCCGGCCAGCCGTACGCGGCAAGCTGCGCCAGGCTGCGCCGGCTGATGAAGATCGAGAAGGCGTCGCGGCGGGCAAGCCGCGCGTCCGGCTTGCCGAACAGCACCACGCTCTGGTCTTCGCGGAAGTCCTCGGGGGTCGGGAAGCGGGCCAGGAAGGAGCGCAAAAGCGGGCGCAGCGCCTCGGCCTGCAGCGCCTTGAGCAGCGCGAAGCGGAGGAGCTCCGGCAGATCCTCGCGCCGCTCGCGCAGCGGCGGCACCCACAGCCGGGTCGCCGGGTTGAGGCGCATATAAAGGTCGGCGCGGAAGCGACCCTTCTGCACGAGCTCCCCCAGGTCCTGGTTGGTCGCCGCCACCAGCTTGACCGCCGCCGGCCGCGGCCGAACATCGCCCAGGCGCGTGACCTGGCCGCGCTCGATGACCAGCAGGAGCTGGCGCTGCATCTCCAGATCGAGGTTGGCGATTTCATCGAGCAGCAGCGTGCCGCCGTGCGCCTGCTCGAACACGCCGGCGTGATCTTCGACCGCGCCGGTGTAGGAGCCGCGCCGCGATCCGAACAGGTGCCCCGAGAGCAGCGCCGGCGGTATCGTGCTTAGATCCGTGATCACCAGCGGCCCCTTGGCCCCGGAGAGCGGGTGGATGAAGTTCTCCGCCAGGTAGCTCTTGCCGGTGCCGGTCTCGCCCTGCAGCAGCACCGGCAGCGGTGAGCGCGCGAGCGTGGTCAGGGTGCGCCGCAGCTCGGCCACGGGGCGGCTCTGGCCCCAGAAGATCGGGCCCTCCTGCGCCTGGTGGTGCAGCGCCAGGGCGCGCGTGATCTCGCTGGCCAGGGTGCGGCTGTCGACGATCTCGTTCTCGCAGAAGTACACGAGCGGATCGCCGGCGGGCCGCTGCTGCAGCTCGGTGTCGGTGGTGGTGAGCAGCACGACCGGCAGGGTCGGGTACTCGCGGCGCAGGCGCGCAAGGATGAGCAGGCCCTGTTTGCGGCGCAGCGCTTCGAGCTCGCGCTTGCGCGCCTGGGGCTCGGCGGGCAGGTGGCTCTTGTCCTCGGGCAGCAGGCGCTCTTCGGGGACCGCGAAGTGCAGGTCGAGGACCACCAGGTCGGGCAGGGCGTCGCTGCGCGCCAGCACCTGCGCCGCCTCGGCGTAGTCGTGCGCGCACTTGAGCGGGCAGCCGCGCTCGCGCTCCTCGCACACCTGGCACGGCACGCGGCGGTCGCAGCGGGTCAGGTAGTCGAAGCGATCGAGGTGGCGGTGGCACATCTCGATGGTGTGGTCGCGATCGTCGATGACCAGCAGTCGCGGCATGGGGAGCTCCAGGAACGGCGGGGCGGGCGAGGGGTGATCAGGCGTGGGATTTCACGTCCCGTGCCAGCACCTCGAAGGCGGGCTCCAGGCGGAGGACGGCGGCGCACAGGACGGAGG
>DAOMZC010000772.1:0-3680 GCA_035437965.1 Pseudomonadota bacterium | reverse complement strand
ACACCCCGCCGGCGCGCGCAGTCCGTCGGGCCGCCGTCCGACGCAGGCGGGCGAGCTGCTGATCACCGCCGAAGACAGCACGGTGATGTTGCCGCTCTTGTCGACCTTCAGCAAATACCCGGTGGTCTCGATCGGCGCGCAGTCCTTGGTCAGCCGGCTGGCCAGCACCTCGTAGCCGTCCCCGTCGGGCGCGACCCGGACGCCGCCGGTGGCCTTCTCGGTGCAGCTCAGATCGTAGCCGGCCGCGTAGGCGGTGAGCGCGGCCTCCTGCGGGGTGTCGATGGTGCCCAGCAGCGTCCGCATCGCCGACCCGTCGTTGTAGGCGGTCACGGTGTCGCCGGCAGTGGCGGCCAGGGCGTGGCCGCAGTCGTGGTCGACGCACGAGTGAAAGCCGGGCGTCGTCGGCAGCGCGGCAAGCGCGGCGGTGCAGGTAGGGACATCGGTGGCGGTCTTGCAAGGCGTGCCGGTCTTCGCCACCACCTGGGCCATGCCGCTCAGATCGCGCTGGCGCATCTCCAGGTAGTCGACGGGGCTCGCCGGCTTCAGGCCATCCACGGACAGCACGCCGGCCATTGCACATACAGGCGAGGCAAACGGCCCCGGATCGGGCAGCCCCGAGCCGCAGCCGGCGACCAGCGTGAGCGGCGAGGCCAGAGATGCAGCAACCAGGTGTTGGAGCAGTCGTCGGAGCGTCGGTTCAGTCATGAGCGTCCTCCATAAGTTAAGAGTGGCGCTCCGCAGCGCTGCAACGTCGATGCCGCCCCCAGCTCACGTCGGCTGCGACGGCACCGAGGCGCGCGGACGGTCTGCCGGTGCCAGATTTCTGAGGGACCGGGACTGCTGCTCAGGAAAGACGCGCGGGTGGGTCTCTGAACCCCCAGCGGCGGCTCAGCTGGCGGCGGGGACGCAGACGGTGATGGATTGCGGCCGGGCGCGGATGCGCAGGCGGCGGGTGGCTTCGCGGTCGCCGCCGTCGAGCTGATAGGGGAGCTTGCCCGAGAGCTTGATCTCGATCTTGCGCCCCCGGCCGGTCGATACGAGCGGCGACTTATCGGCATCGCCGACCGCCGTGCGTGCCAGCACCTTGACCCAGTCCCAGCCGCTCTCCGCCTGCACCACGCCGATCTCCAGCACCCCGTCGGTCGGCTCGGCCTCCGGGAACGCCTGCACGCCGCCGAGCAGCGTGCCGACATTGCCGATCAGCACGCAGCTCGCGCGCCCCTTGAACCAGCGCTTACCGTCGACTGTAATGCGGGCGCGCGTCGACTTGTTGCGGAGGTTCTTGAGGCCCGTCCAGATATAGGCGGCCTGGCCTATATGATCCTTGAGCCCCTTGCTGGCGTCGCGGATCATCAGCGCGTCGAAGCCGGTGCCCGCCATCACCGCGAAGTGCTCGCCGTTGATCCGGCCGATATCGAGCTTGCGCCGGTTGCCGTGGAGCGCGATGTCCACCGCCTTGCGCATGTCCTGAGGAATACCGAGGTTTTTGGCCAGAAGGTTGGCGGTTCCCGCCGGGATGATCGCCAGCTCCAGCTTCGCGCCGGCGTCCGCCTTTACCACAGTATCGATGCAGCGCTGGACCGTGCCGTCGCCGCCCCAGACCAGCACGAGGTCCGCGCCCTGCCTAATGCACTTGCGGAGCTTTTGCGGCGCCTGGGTGTTCTTGGCAAATTCAAACCACAGTGGGTCGGCGATGCCGGCCTCGGTCAGCAGAGCGCGGAGCTCGGGCAGCCCACCGCCAAAAGTCTTGTTCTTGTGAGCCACCACGGCAACGGTCTTCATGGCCAGACTCCTAATTGCGAGTAAAGGGAATGCGGAACCACAAGCCCCCCTATGTGGACCCAGCTTTGATTATAGCTGACACTTCTGCAGATGCAGGGCTTTTCCCTACGAGCCCGATTTCGCCGGGTTCGATGGCTGCACCTTTTGGCCGCGCCTTGCACGGAGCCGCCGGCGGCTGCTGGCTGGACTCAGCGAAGTGGGGACAAAATCCCCAGCGCAGGAGCCGCGTCGCGCGCCGCTTGTCGACGGAGGAGGGGACAGACCGGGTCCGGTGCGCGGAATGCAATAGGCAGGCGGTCATAACCCCTCATGGCTTGGCCGGTCACCGGTCGCCGCGCGAAAGGACTTCTATGAACAAGTACTTATGGCTCGCTCTCCCGCTCGCTGGTGCGCTGTCTGCGTGTGGCGCTCAGATAGGAAAGGAAGGCACGGAGGAAGGCACGGCGGGCAGCGCCTCGGACCCGATGGAGTTTCATGAAGAGGCGACAGTCTGCCCGGGCAGCAACAAGGTCTACGGAATCGATGTCTCGTACTATCAGGGAGTGATCAACTGGTCCTCGGTCAAGGCGGCCGGAAAGCAGTTCGCGATCATCCGCGTAAGTGACGGGACCGGCTTCCTGGATCCCAAGTTCGTCACCAACTGGAAGAACGCCAAGGCCGCCGGGCTCGCCGTCGGAGCGTATCAGTTCTTCCGTCCCAACCAGGACCCTACCGCGCAGGCCGATCTGCTGGTGAATCAGCTTAACAGCGTCGGCTTTGGCGCTAGCGATCTGCCGCCGGTCATCGATGTCGAGGTCAACGGCGGGGTGTCGGGCGGCACGGTCGCGGCGCGCGTCAACACGTGGCTTAACCGCGTCAAGTCGCGCACCGGCCGCTTGCCGGCTCTGTACACGAGCCCCGGCTTCTGGAGCGGCATCGGCAACCCGACGCCGAATCCGCTGCCGTATATCTGGGACGCGCACTGGGGGGTCAGCTGCCCCTCGCTGCCGCCGGCGTGGCCGCGGCTGCGCTTCTGGCAGTACTCCAGCAAGGGGTCGGTCTCTGGCATAAGCGGTGACGTTGATCTTGACGTCTACAACGGGACCCTGACCGAGCTGCGCGGACTCTGAGCCGGTCGGCGCGCGCTCCTGCCGCGACAGCCGGCGGTCGGAGCGCGAGCGCGCCCGCTTCTTCAGGCTGGCCCGGCTATTGCTCTAGTACCTCTTTGGCGGAATAATCGTCTTCCGCTGGAGGCCGCTATGACAGAAAAGCGCAGTGGAACCGGTGCAGTGTGGCTGCCCCTTTTGGCAGTCATGCTGGGCTGTGGCGCCGAGAGCGGCGAGCTCTTTCATGGGACGGGAGAGTTCGCGCTGTCCATCGCCGATGCCGACGGCAAGCTGAGCGTCCAGCGCGTCGCGACCCTGCCGCGGCTCGCCCTCCGTCGCGGCCAGCGCGGCGGCACCGACCTCGTGCTGGACCGCAGCTGCGCTCTGCGCTCGCTGGGAGGCAGCATCACCGGGACTTACTCGTGCCGGGTCGCGATCGCCGCCGGCCCCATGGTCCTGGAGCTGCAGAGCGGGACCTGGAAGCTCACCGAAGAGCCCACCTCGGGCTCGGTCGACGGCTGCCCGCTGCGCCGCTATAGCCTGGTTGTCGACGCCTCCGGATCAATCCGCGGCCGCAGCGGCACCGCCGCTACCTTGCACTTCGAGGGCAGCCGTGAGCTCGCGGCCTGCCCGCACGGCGCGGGCGGAGTCTATGTTGACAGCCTTGGGAGCTGGACGGAGGACCCCTATACGAGCGACACCGGGTGGGCGGATGGCTATGACTGGGACGGCGACGGCGACTGGGACAGCGGCGCGGACAGCGACTGGGGCGATGACGGTGACGACGACGACGGCGACTACGACGACGGTGAC
>DAOMZC010000771.1:0-3683 GCA_035437965.1 Pseudomonadota bacterium | reverse complement strand
CGACATCGGCACCCGCTTCGCGGTGGTGACGCCGTGGACGGCGCTGGTCATCGGCGGCCGCGGCGGCGAGGCGTACCGTCAGCAGGTGGGCGACGCCGAGGCCGGTCAGTTCGTGCCGCCGGCGCTGCGCGGCCAGGCTCCGGCCGACGCCACGGTGGCGCTGGAGGCCGGTGTCTCGACGCAGTCGGTGCGGCGGGTCAGCATCGAGGCCCTGTACGCCCGCGCCCTGCAGGAGCGCGAGGCCCCGGCCCGCGTCTGCTACGACCGCAAGGCCGCCGGCCACCCCGAGCTCAGCGGCCGCGTCGTCGTCCGGGTCAAGGTCGGGCTGGACGGCGCGGTGCGCGAGGCGACGGTGAGCTCCTCGACGCTGCGCGCCAAGGATGTCGATCAGTGCATCGAGCGCGCAGTGCTCGGCCTCAAGCTGCCGCCGGCCCCCGATGGCGCCCCGCACGACGTCGACTTCGCCATGCAGTTCACCCAGCCCGAGCGCGAAGGCGACGAGCCGGTCAAGTGCAGCGCCGCCTCGCGGGCCTACCTGGCGAGCCGGCGGGCGCTGTGGCGCGAGCGCCTGGGCAGCCACTCGGGCACCGAGGGCGCGATGACGGTGTGGCGGGAGGCCGACGCGCGCTGCGAGCTGCGCACCTGGCTCGACCGCCGCGCGCTCATCGATCTGATGCGCCCTCACGTCGGTGACACCGCGCAGCAGGTGGACCTGTACCACCGCTTCGACGACTCGACCTACAAGGGCGAGGTGCAGCCCTACCTGCGCCGGGAGATCCTGCGCGCGGTGCGCACCGAGGCGGACGTGCGGGCGGCCCAGGCGGGCCTGGTCCTCGACGGCGGCATCGATCCCGAGCTGCTCGCCCAGGAGCTCAAGAAGGCAAAGACGGTCGCCGAGCAGATCGCCGTGGTGCGCCAGTTCCTGGCGCTGTCGCCCGACGCGCTGGCGCTGAAGCTGCGCCTCCTCGGGCTGCTCGAGCAGACCGGCCAGAAGGACGAGGCGCGGCGGCTCATCGAGAAGCTGCGCAGCGACCCCGGGGCCGACGCCGCGGTGCGCCAGGCGGTGGGCGAATTCCTGCTGCGCAGCGGCGACGGGGCCGAGGCGGCGCGGGCGTTCTCCGAGATCGTCGAGTTCGCGCCGTTCGATCCGTGGGGCCGCCGGCGCCTGGGGGATCTGTACCGGGCGCACAAGTTCTACGACGCCGCGTACCGCGAGTATCAGGTGCTGGGCTGGCTGCTGCCGCAGGATGAGAGCGTCCTTTTGCTGCTCGCCGATGCCGCCGCCGGGGTCGGACGCAGCGACGAGGCCCTGCGCCTCACCGGCCGCGTCGCCGAGGCGGTCGGCGCGCGCACCGGCGAGCGCGGCCCGTCGGCGTGGGCGCGGGTGCTGTACGCGCTGCGCCTGGCCCGCCTGCGCCGGGAGGCGCAGCAGAAGGGCGACAAGAACCTCCTCGGGCAGCTGCAGAGCCGCGGGCGCAGCGACGGGCTGGCCGGATACGCCGGCAAGCTGCTGGTCGCGGTGACGTTCGCCCACCCCGACGCCAACCTGCAGCTGTACCTGTCCCCGCCCGGCCGCGGCCTCGACAAGGCCAACCCCGACGGGGAGCGGGCGACGATTCAGGGCGGCAGCATCGGCCTTGAGGCGCAGCGCTACGAGCGCGTCGAGGCCGGCGACTGGCGCCTGGTGGTGCGCAAGCCGCCGGGGGCGCAAGGGCAGGGGAGCTACACCGGCGAGCTCACCGTGCTGCTCGATGAAGGCGGCGCCGGCGAGGCGCTGCTGACCGCGCCGCTCTCCCTGCGTGCCGACGCCGAGACTCAAGCGGTCCAGTTCACGCTCAGCGGCGGCAGGCTCATTCCGCAGCCCAGGTAGGCCGCAGCGAATACCTCCGCGAGCCCAATGAGTCGCGGATCGCAAATCAGTGAGCCCTGCCAAAATGTTCGTGCCCAGCGGCGGCAGCCTAGCTCCGCCGGCCAGACAAGCCACGGTCTCGCAGGACCATGAGCTCGGCTTGACCGTGCCCCATTGCGGGCGCGGCGCGGCTATGATGCGCGGGCCATGCAGGCTGATGCTCCCAGGGACCTCGCCGCCCTCCGCAAGCTGCTCGGCCACCTGTTGCCGACGGCGACCGAGCTGGCCGAGTTTTGCCGACGCCACTTCCCGGGGACCCTCGGCGAGGGTGAGCCGGCGCCGCCGCGCGCAGCGCTGGAGGCGCGGCTGCTCGCGCGGGCGACGGTGGCCGAGGTCCGCTATCGACTGACCCGCGAAGCGCCGGCGGCGGTGGCGCATCATACCGACTACGCGCTGCAGGTCGCCGCGCCGCTCGCCCCGCGTCCGCTGTGCTCCGTACCGCGCCCGCGTGACCCGAGCTTCACCGGCCGGGCGGAGCAGCTCGGCCGGCTGCGCGGGATGCTCGCCCGCTGCCGGACCGCCGTGATCACCGGGCCGGCCGGCGTCGGCAAGACGGCCCTTTGTAGCGAGCTTGTCTACCGCACCGCCAGCGAGTACGCGGTGGCCTGCGTCACGGGGGGCGCGACGCCCGATGTCCTGCGCACCGGGCTCGGCGAGCTGGCGCGGCAGCTGCACGAACACGGCTTTCTGACGCTGCCCGCCCCCGCCGAGCCGGACCTGGAAGCGCTGCGCGACTTTCTCTGCGGCCGGGTCGACTGGCTGCTCGTGGTCGATGACCTGTGCAGTCTGGCGGTGCTGGAGAGGATGCTCGGACCCGGTCCGCCGGCCGGTCGGCTGCTGTGGACGACCGCCGAGCCGGTCCCGGCTGGCCCGGCGGTACTGGAGCTCGGCCCGCTGACCGACGCCGAGTCGCTGCAGCTGCTGGCGCAGCGGAGCGAGCGCCACAAGCTCCTGCCCGGGGAGCGCGCCGCGGTGCAGCGGCTGGCGCTGGGGCTCGGTTACTGGCCGGCGGCGCTGTGCATGGTCGCAGATGCCGTGCGCCTGTCGGGGAGCACGTGGACCGCGGCGCTGAGCCAGCACGCGGCCGGACCGGCGAGCGAGGCGAGCGATGGACGCTGAGCAGACCGGCGCGCAGCCCTATCCGCGCTGCCTGGCGGCCGGTGATCAGGCGGTGCTGGTCGAGCTCGGCGACTCGATCACGCCCGCCCTCAACCTGCAGGTGCGTCGGCTCTGCGCCGCCGTGCAGCGCGCCGCGATCCCCGGCGTCATCGATCTGCATCCGGCCTACGCATCGGTGCTGATCCGCTTCGACCCCCTGCGGCTGCGGCGGCCGGCGCTGCTCCAGCTGCTCACCCGAGCGCTGGCGGAGCTGGACGTGGTCGAGCTGCCGCCCGCCCGGCGAGTCGAGCTGCCGGTCTGCTACGGGGGCCCGGCGGGTCCGGATCTGGAGCAGGTCGCGGCCCACAGCGGCCTCTCGCCAGCGGGGGTCATCGAGCTGCACTCAGCGGCGCTCTACCTCGTCTATTTCCTCGGATTCGCCCCCGGCTTCGCGTACCTCGGGGGCCTGCCGGCGGCGCTGCAGACGCCGCGCCTTGAGACGCCGCGTCCGCTGGTGCCGGCGGGAAGCGTCGGGATCGCCGGCCGCCAGACCGGAGTCTACCCGCTGGCCATCCCGGGCGGCTGGCGGCTGATCGGCCGGACCTCGCGGGTGCCTTTCGATCCGCTGCGCACGCCGAGCGCGCCGCTGCAGCCGGGGGGTGAGGAGAACGGAAAG
>DAOMZC010000770.1:0-3684 GCA_035437965.1 Pseudomonadota bacterium | reverse complement strand
TGGTCTTCTTCGCCTTCCCCTCACGCCGCGGCTTGGTGCTGGGCGGCGGGGGTGGGGGTGGGGGGGCCGGTGGACGTTTCTTTGCGGGCAAACTCTTCGGGCGTGATGCCGAAGAGCTGGCAGTAGTCTTTGCCGGCCGAGGCGAAGCCGTCGCACCAGGTGCGGATGGTTTCACGGTCGGCTCCGACTTCGCGTGCGATGCGTCGGAAGGAGTACCCATGCAGCAGCCGGAAGGAGAGCGCGTTGAAGATCCGTCCGTCCCCCCGGGCATAGAACGTCATCGCCGCACGGATCAGGTTGGATGTTTCCGCTGGGCTGGCGTTCATGGGCGGCTCTTGTCTCTCCTCTCTCCTTTGCGCCCGTGGCGGGTTTTTTCCCGCCACCCTCACTCCGCATACTCCCGCACCGCCCCGCCAAACCGGGGTTTGGACCGCGGCGGCGCGGTGCCCGAGCCCGGCGCGCCCCTCACACCCAGCATCGGGTAGAGCAGCTCGGCGAGCGCCGTGTTGTACACGCAGGCGTCGAGGAAGTGGTTGTGGGCCCGGCCCGGCCGCTTCCGCCACGCGCGCTTGGCGCTCTCGCCCCGCTGCATCGCCCGCGGGTTCACCGGGATCAGCCACTCGCTGGTGAGCTGGTCGAGGTAGTCGACCACCGCCTCGCGCACGGGGTTGCCGTGCATGTCCTTGCTGGGGTCCGGCCAGTGCCACGTCGAGGCCGCCGACAGGTCCGGCTTCACGCTCGAGGGCGCGGCCGTGCTGGCGTTCGGGTCGAGCGTGGGCGGCCGCTGGCTCAGGCGGCTCAGGAGCTGCTGCTTGTAATACCACGTGTTCACCTCCAGCAGCGTCACGCCGCCCGGCATCGGCGAGCCGTCCGGCCACTTGTCGAGCACCACCATGATGGCCGGCGCGCCCATCCCGCCCCCCCCGCCCCCGTTGTCCCCGCCCCGGCCCTTGCAGGGGATGCACCGCCCGCCCGAGGCCCGCGCCAGCGCGTAACACTCCGGTGTTCGGTATCCCTGCCCCGAGTCGATCGTGAAGCGCATGATGGGCAGGGGCGGCAGACCCGGCCGCTGGAAGACCCGCGACATCGCGGCCATGATGTTCCGCCGCGACTTCTCCTTGTCGCTCATCGGGGTTTCGATCGTGTCGAACCAGAGCAGCCAGCTCTCCTGGCACCTGGGGCCCCACCCGCGGATCTCCGCATAGGCGTGGGTCTGCTGCAGGTCGATGCCGGCCGTGATGGCGAGCACCTGCGGCGGGCACTCGCCCAGGCGGTACGCCCCGCGGGCCCGGCTGGCCCGCACCGCCTGCTCGCTCCCCGACTCGAACTTGACCCAATGCTTGATGACCTGGTCCGCATCCGCCTTGTCGCCGTCGGGCTGGTATCCCTCGGCCAGGACGCCGTTGAACCACCCCGCCGTCGGCAGGCCCCCGTGCTCGCACCACGACCGCGCGATGTCGGCCCACTTCACCCACGGCGAGTAGAAGGCCGGCAGGCGGAACCCGACCCGCGCCGGCCACTTGCCGGTCCACACCCCGTAGATCTGGTATCCGGGCATGAGCTCCAGGCCCTCTTCCCCCTCGGTCGGTGTCCAGTCCGCCGCAGTCTTCAGGTCAAACTCACTGGTCCGCTCGATCGCGGCGCCCTGCGGCACCCACACGCCCCGCTCCAGCATCCAGGGCTTGTGGTGCTCCCGCAGCTCGCCCTTACAGTGGTCGCACACAAAGTGCGCGGTCGCGGCCGCCTGGTCCGCGTTGCCCTTGGCGGCCCCGCCGGTCCACTTCAGCCCGCTCATCCGAAGCTCGAGGAAGTTCAGGCAGTGCGGGCAGGGCACGTGGTAGCGGTGCTCGAGGGCGCGGCTGAGCTCCAGCTCGATCCCCTGCCCGATGTACGAGGGGATCGACGCGATGACCAGTTGCCCGCCCGGCCACGCGGCCGCCCGCTGCCGCGCATCCTCGACCGCGGTGTACTGGAACTCGTCGGCGTCCAGCTCGTCGATGATGCGGTGCTTGCAGGGCTTGCTCCGTACCTTCGCCTGGCTGTTGGATCCGCGGTAGTAGAACTTGCACGAGCCGAAGATGGTCTGCTTGGCGCGGAGCGAGCGGTGCTTCTTCCCGGGCGCTCCGGCGAGCAGGCCCCGCCAGCGGGGGCTCTCCTTGATGGCCGGCTGCACGCGGTCCTTGTTGAAGTCCTGGGCGTCTTCGGCGTTGGGCAGCACCACCATGGTGGGCGCGGGGTCAAACTCCGCGATGTGCCCGAGCTTGTTGACCAGGATCTCGCTCTTGCCGGTCTGGCTGGCGAAGCACAGGCAGACCTCGCGCACGCCCGGGTCGCTCATCGCCCGCATGGGCCCGCGGGTGTAGGGCGCTGCACGCGTGCGCCACGGCCCGGGGTTGTCGCTGGTGTCCTCGGTCAGCACACGCCTGGTGTCAGCCCAGCGGTCCACCGTCATCCGCTCGCGCACGCCCAGGTGCGCCTTGAGCACGCCCGCCAGGATGTCGGTCGCCTTGCGGGGGAGAAACTCGAGGCTTGGATCAATGGTGGTGGCGGAGAGCATGGGGACGATCGGAATCTTCGGTGGCCTGCGGCCCGCTTTCTGAGCCACCTCTCCCGCCACCGGCGGGAGAGGACCGACGCGCAGCACACGAAGGTGTGCGAGCAGTCAGGTGAGGGGAGCCCGGCCCGGCTCAAGCCGGACCGGGACCATACTGGCCGATGTCTCGGTTCTTTCGCCGCCACTCCTCCTCCCGCCGCGCCGCCTCGAGCTCGGCCGCCTTCTTCGAGAAGTAGACCTGGTCTGGCTGGGCGCAGCGACGTTCGCCGTCGTTGATCTCGAGGCGCACCGTCATCGAGTAAATGGTGTAACGCACAGGCGTCCAAGCGTTTGTGCAGCCCGGATCGAGCAGCATCGCCCACACCTCCGCGTTCGGGGTGAGCTCGTAGCCATCGGCCGTCTGCGGCACGGTGCGGCGCGGTGGCAAAGGCGTGATCGTCTCGCCGGGCAGCAGCATTTCCCAATCGTGCTTTGGCGGGGGCGCGGGTGTCCCATCCGGGACCTGGCACTTCCCTTGGCCACGACAGCACGGGCAGACCTTCTTCCACCACAGGAGGCCAACCATTCCAGCGCCGCCGCATAATGGACATAGCACCACAGCCCTGCCGAACCGATCCACGAGCATATCGCGTAGATCTTCTTTGCTCATCGCGGCTTCCCTCCGTTCAACCACACCCGCAGGTTCTTCGCGCTCCCCGCCTGCCCCATGGCCCGCTGCACGCTGGCCGACACCGGCCGCGCATCGCTCAGGCCCGGCACATCGCCCACGTCCCGCTCCAGCCACTTCTGCCGCTCGTACAGCTCATCGAACGCGCTGTCGATCGCGACCCCGCGGCCGTTCAGGTGGCTCTCCGGGTACCGCCTGGGTGTGGTGAGCGCTGCCCCCACCTCCCGTGCCGGCAGCAGCAGCCCGTCCTCATCCCGCTCGGCGTGGGCCTGGTCGTTGACATCGCGGGTCGGGATCGTCCGGGCCAGTGCCTCGGCCAGCCCCACGCGGCCCCGCACCAGCGACGGGGGCAGGTCGGGCTGGGGGAACGCCGCCGGATAGACCGCCGCGTTGCCGCGGGCCCGGGACCGGTTCGCGGCTGCCTGGCTGGCTGCCGCCGACTTGGCCCCCCGCTTCCGTCGCT
>DAOMZC010000769.1:0-3691 GCA_035437965.1 Pseudomonadota bacterium | reverse complement strand
CTAATCGAGTGCGAAACTGTGACGCAAACAGTTTGATCGGCACCGAGCCCTGGCCGCGGTAGCCTGGGCCGCCGCATCGCGGCCCGCTTAGCGGTGACACAGAACGGTTCTGAACTGATCGCAGCGGCGCTGTGGGTCGGCGATTCATCGCGATCCGTGTCGTGCCGCCTTGTGGTGCCTCGGTCCGGCGTCGTGCCTGGCTGGTGCGTCAGCGAGCGCACGGGGTTGTGGCGACAGCCGTATCCGCTCCGCGTCCAGCCTGGCGCCAACCTGGGTGCCGACCTGGGCTCCAAGGCGGACGGTCGGTCGGCGCTGCTGGTCGACTGTCCGATAGGTGGGTGGATGGCAACTCGCTGCGCGCCTGAGTCACCTGGCTGAGTGCCACGCGGCGGCGTTTCGGACTCGGGCCGGCGCTTGACATCCTGGCTTCGGGCAACCGCGATCCCTCCAGGCGATCGCACAGCAGAGCGGACCGGCCACTCAAGCGCAGCGGTGGCCGGAGCAGTGCAGTCACCGGCGGTGATATTACGGTAACATCGCACCGTCACGCCCGCGATATCGCCGCAATATCACTCCGTCACCGCCCGCGATATCGCCGCAATATCACGCGGCCACCGATGGTGATTTCACGTAGCTATCAAGCTGCCGTCCTCTGCGGCGAAGCCAGCATGACCCCGAGGACGCCCCGACTGCATGGCACCCTGTGACATCAGGCGCTTGGTCGGGCCGATGTGCCGGCGACTCTCAGCACCTACCAGCTGGCGATGCCGAGAGGGCGGCGGCGTCCAGGATAACGAGCACCGGGCGGTGGGTAGCTGGGCGGCGCTTTCACGTCCCACTGGAGCTTGGCCTGCGGCCCCAGCTACCCCCGCCAGGGGCGCTTGGTCGGGCCGCGGCGCCGACTCGCATGCATCCCCGGGGCGGACCCCGACCCAGCTCACCGCCGCCGCTTGAGCTCCAAGATTCGCAGGCTGGAGCTTAGATCCACGAACCGCTCTGTGGCCCGATCGGTCAGCTCGCGCTCGCTCTGCGCGTCGAGCAGCTCACCGCGCCGGACCCAAAACACCGGCGTCTTGCGCTCTGGCGGCGGGTTGTGGATGTAGTTCCAGCGCTCCACCGTCGCCTCTTGCTGCGCTTGTTCGGTGATGTTGGCACCGTCTCGCAAGCGCTGCCCGGTGATGGGACGGCCCATGATGTCCTGCACCTCGGCCAGCTGGTGCGACACGCTGAGCAGGTCTTGCTTGATGCTGACCAGGCGGTCGAGCCTGAACGGCGCGGTCTCGGTCGGGTGCGAGGCCTCGGGCGGTGGCTCGGTCTCGGGCGGTGGCTCGGTCTCGATCGGTGGCTCGGCGGCCGCTGAGGGCTCGGGTGCCGGGGCTCGGCTCGGCCAGGGCTCGCTCTGGACTGGCACTGAAAATGGCATGGGAGCCGGCGCTGCTTGCACTCTGAGTCGGTGCTGCGGGAGCGCAGGATCCGGCTGCGGAGGAACAAAAACCAAGGCGGTGCTCGGGTGGGCGGTCGCTGCCAGCTCAGGGACGGCATATGACGCAGCGGCAGACTGCATCGCGGTATGGAAGAGAGCGGGCGTAGCTCCCGTAATCCGTGCCGTCGTGCTTGCGGCCATGAAGCCGGCAATCTGACAAAGTAGAACTGCATTGGCCTCGGCCCACTCCGGCAAGCCGTAGGGGAAATCGCCTCGACGTTGCTTGCTCTCCTTCATTAGGGCCAGCACCGTCTTCGTCGCCCAGCTGTCCACCTCAACGCGACACTCCGACTGCAACATCGCCCGCACATACTGGCGCACAAACCAGCGCGCCGACCAATCGATCAGCAGCCCGAAGCGCCGCCTGTTTTCGTGGAACGCCACCGCGTCGGCCGAACTTCGCGCCTCCAGGCTCGCGCGCAGCATCTCAAGGCCTTTGGCGCTCACCTCATCGTAGACGCTGTCGGCCGCCTCCCTCTCGGCCCGCTCACGGTGCAGGTTGCACTCGGCCTGCAGCTGATCCCGTGCCGTTTTCAGCGCGGTCAGCTTCTGGCTGGCTGTGGCATCCGTATCGACCTGAGCCTGCAGCTCGCTGACCCGCTGCTCCAGCGCCTCGTACTCCCGAGCCCGCGCTGCCCCTTGCGTCTGGTCCTCTTGCCAGCGCTGCTCTACCTCGCTGAGCTTCGCTTCCAGCTCTGTGAGCTGAGCAGTCTGGTCCTCGATCGTGTCCGCATCCTTTTTTGCGCGAGCCTCGGCTGCAGTACACTTCTCCTGTACTTCCAGAACCTTTATCTCCCAGGTCGCGGCCTGGGAATCGAGCTGGCTGGCGCGCTGTTTCTCCGCCTCGACGGCGTGCTTCAGATCCGCGAGCTGCTTGGCCTGGGCGTCGGCCTGTTCTCCGGCTTGGGTCAGTCGTTCTTGCGCGGCCTGTAGCTCGGCCCGTAGGGTCTGGAGCTCTTCACTGGCCTTGGGCTGCTCGTCCGAAGCGGTCTGCTTCTGACGGCTGAGCGTCTCGAACCTGGTCGCCAGCTTGTCGTACTTATCCGCGCTCTCGTTCTTGGACCGCTCCAGCGCCTCGGTCAATTTGCGGATGCGCTCCTGTGCGGCGACAAGCGGGACGGATGACTCTTCGGCCCCGGGACGCACTGCGGCGGTGGCTTCGTGTAGGGCCTGCTGCAGCTGCGCCGTGCGCTTCTGCGCAGCGGCTAACTCGGCGCGGACCACCTCGTCGCGCACGCCGAAGTGCTTGGCCAGGATGTCGAGCACCTCGCGCGGGATGCTGCCGTAGTGGCTGTCCCGCGGGGCTGCGGTCGAGTCGGCCAGATGAGTCGAGCTTGCTGGCGGCTTGCCGCCTTTGCGAGCGCGATAGGCGACCGAGCGGCAACTCACCCGACAGTAACGCCGATCCAGGCGGCGTCCAGCGGGTATCGGATCGCCACAGATCACACAGGCGTGTGCGCGCAACATGGAGTCCCCCAGGTAGATCGAGACTCTCTATCTTACCACCCCTGAAGCGTGCCGATCCGTGGCGAGCAGAATCTGAAGGGGAAGCCGGTGCCTACACGATCTAGGGTGATCCGTGTCAAGCCGTGCCTTCTTGCGGCGGTGGCGCGGCCCAGCCGAAAATTGGGGACTTGACACGCACCCACCGTTGGCGGTGCGGCGCCCAAGCCGCTGAGTCCCCAGGCCACCATCGCCAATCCGACGCCCTGGCAAGTAACTCAGACCGGCCGTTGGGCAGCTTACCTGTAGGCTATGGGTTTCCAGCGCGGTGCCGAGCAGTTCGGGTGAACCGGCGGCGGCAGCGGCGACCGCCTTGAGCTCGCCGCCGGCTGGCGCGTCTTCCTGGTCTACCGGCGCACTGCTGCGCTCGACTCAGGTGCAGGGTACAGGGACGTACCCGTGGTGATTTTGTGGTGGGCGCTGTCGGCGATGCGGGCTGCACTGCCAGCGATCCAGCCAGGATAGCCTGAACCGCTACGGTCTCCGAGTGAAGTGGCCGAGGTGCCCTCGGAACGGAGTTTTGGTCCGCAGCGGGATGATCCACGCACGCAACTATGGAACTTCAGAGGACTCGGGCTCGCGTTCGACAGTCTCGGAGGTGCTGGAACGGATGGCCGGTGTCGGCCTGGTGCTGCCCGCGCAAAATCACGACTCAAACCGCCAGCACCTGCCAGGCGTGCCCGTCACTCGATGGCGGCGCCTCCG
>DAOMZC010000768.1:0-3701 GCA_035437965.1 Pseudomonadota bacterium | reverse complement strand
CCAGAGGTCGCTGGCCCGGCGCTTCCAACCCTCGATGAAGGCGCCGAAAGTGGCGAGCACCCACGCCGCGGCAAGCACGCCCACCGCGATTCCCAGCCAGTCCGGGATGACGGTCAGAAAGAACAGCCAGCCGAACGTAACGATCTGAAACCCGCCGAAGCTCAGGCTGAAGATGCCGAGCGCCGAGGCGCCCGTCGACAGCGGCAGACAGAACCGCGCCCCCGCCAGCCGCGGACGACGCGGGACGCGGACGGCGCGCAGCTCGGCGGCGAGGTTCCACAGGCTGGCGACGAACACGCCCAGGCCGAACAGCGACATGAGGACACAGGCGACGATGCCCAGGGCGCTCCAGAAGCCGCCCGGCGGTGTCCAGTCGGTCCACAGGAGCAGCACCGGACCGTCCGGGTGTTCATTTGATAGATCACTCCAGGCGACGGTCGCCGGCAGAGCATCGCCGGCTTCGCGACGGGTGAGCCGGCCGGTCAGCCGAGCCGGCGCGCCGCTCGGGCAGGGGGCGAGCGCCCCGCCGGGTAGCGCGACGACGACCCGCTGCCCACCGGCGCCGACGGCGACCCCATAGGAGTAGGCCGAGCTCGGGCGCAGCAGCGGCAATTCACACAGCCAGCGCGCATCGGTCAGCGTGACCCAGGCCGCCGGTCCGGGATCGCCCAGCGCCGCCGCGGCGGCAACGGTCAGCGGGCGCGGCACCGCCGGGGCCAGGCGCCACTCGGTGATCGTCTGATGCACGAGCCACCCGAACAGCCAGGCGAGCCCGCCGAAGATGCATAGCAGCGTCACGTGCACCGGCAGCGAGAAGTGATAGCGCGTACCGACCGGCGGCGCCGGCGGACCGTGCTCGTTCCTGTCGTCAGTGTCGCCAGTTTCGGGCGGCTGATGCGGCGCGGAGTAGGTCGGGTCCATCGGGCGGCGCGCCGAGCCTACCGCAGTCGGCCGCTGCTCCGTGCAGCTTGTTGCGTCGACCCGCGCGATTCAGTCCGCCCCTGAGCGCTGCGCAAGCCCGCTGCGGAAGGTCAGCTCGCGGTTGTCGCGCGGCGCGCCAGCCGGCCGAGGCCATCGTACGCGGCGTACTTGTAGATCTCCGACAGAGTCGGGTAGTTGAACACGGTCTGGATGAAGTAGTCGATCGTCCCGTCCAGCGTCATCACCGCCTGGCCAAGGTGGACAAGCTCGGTGGCGCGCTCGCCGAGGATGTGCACGCCGTAGAGCTTCTTGGTCTTGGCATCGAAGACCAGCTTCAAGATCCCCTCGGGGTCGTTCACGATCTGGCCGCGCGCGTTGTCGCGGTAGTAGGCCCGGCCGACCTCCACATCGGCGTGCTTGCGCCGCGCCTCCTCCTCCGAGAGACCGCAGATCGAGACCTCGGGAATGGTGTACAGGCCGTAGGGGAAGGTGTTGGCCATCTTGGTCTTGTAGCTCAGCTGGAACGCGTGGCACATCGCGACCCGGCCCTGCTCCATGCTGGTCGCCGCCAGAGACGGCCACCCGACGACATCGCCGGCGGCGTAGATGTGCGGCACCGAGGTCTGATAGTGCTCGTTGATCTCGATCTTGCCGCGCTCGCCCATCTTCACGCCGACCCCGTCGAGGTTCATTCCCTCGACGTTCGACGAGCGGCCCGCCGCGGCCAGCAGGCGGTCGGCGATGAGGACCCGGCCGCTCTCCAAGGTGACCTTTACGCCGCGGCCCCCGTGGGGCTTTTCATACTTTACGATCCGGTCCTTGACGACCACGTCGATCCCCAGGCGGCGGAACGACGCGGTCAGGATGTCGCCGATCTCGGGATCGAGGAAGCCGAGGATGCGATCGCGCCCTTCGATGATCGTCACCTGGGAGATCCCGAGCGCCGCGAAGATCGAGGCATACTCGCAGCCGATGACGCCGCCGCCGAGCACGATGAAGTGCAAGGGAATCCGGTCGAGCGTGAGGACCTTGTCCGAGTCGTCGATGTCCGGATCAGAGAACGGAATGTTCGGCGGCCGCCACGGCGACGAGCCGGTCGCGATGAGGATCACCTCGGCGTGCAGGTCGCGGGTTCCGCCCTCGGCCAGGGTCACGCGGACCGTGTGCGGGTCGACGAGCGTCGCCGACCCCTTGATCAGCTCGATTTTGTGCCGGTCGAGGTTGTTCTGGATGCGGTCGATCTCGGCTCGTACGACCCGATCCTTGTGCGCCATGAACGCATTGACCGACAGGTTATCCGTCTTGACGCTGGTAGAGACTCCGTAAATCTCGCGCTGCCGCAGCCCGGACAGAAAAAGGGCACTCTCGCGCAGGGTCTTGGATGGCAGGGTTCCGGTCACCGCGCAGGCGCCGCCGAGCTCCTTGTTGCGCTCGATGAGAGCGACGCGCTTGCCGAAGTAGGCCGCCTGCGCGGCTCCTTTTTCTCCGGCCGGCCCCGAACCGATGACGACGAGATCGTACTTGTCCGCTTGCTCTACCCCCATGGCGGCTCCTCCGGATGGCTGCATGAACCTACAAGTAGGAACCCGCGCCCCAAGGCCGGGCTGTCTGCGGGTCCCACAGCACGCTGAACGCGCCATTATGTCTGGTTTGCGCGGCTCAGACAATAAGTGCTTTAGGCGCTACTTTAGCTTCCGCGCGGCTTTTCGCGCACCGGACTTTACGGCGGGCGGCGGGCACCTCAGAGCGGTTCAGCCTCGGCGCGGAACGCTTGCCGCGCCGACCGGCACAGAGCTGCCAGTGGCGGCGATGAGGTAACCAAGCGGCGGATCGGCCCCGATGGGAATGCGGAAGCCGTCCATGACCAGGCCTGCCACGCCGATGAGGGTCGCCGACTCGGCCAGGGCCTTGCTGCTCGCGGTGACGGCGAGCTCCTGGGCGGCGGGGCCATCGGCGGCGAGCAGCTTCGAGGCGACATCGACGATCGCCACCGCGTCGGCGCCGGCCTGCCGACAGGAGTGGACGACGGTGTCGAGCTGGGTGCGATCGCCGCTCGCCAGGCTCTTGTGAAGCAGCGGCTGGCGCGCCAGGGCCTGGTAGGCAGCGCCGCGAGCGGACCGCCTGCTCTCCAGCTGGCGCCGCACGCCCTGCTCGCCGAGGCGCAGCTCACCGTCGAGGAACGACTTCTCGGAGCGGACCGCCATGAAGCTCAGCACCCAGATCCCAAGGATGCCCGACAGCACGGCGGTGCTGATCGTCGAGAGCAGCAGCTGGGCGCGCATTCTCATCGGTTCACCCCGCTTCCCCGTATCGGCCCCATATGCTGTCCTTGTAATCGCCGAGGCATCGTCGCTGCGATGCCCCTAGCCGCATATTTTGGCGGATGTCGGAGAAAAGCACCACTACTCCCGCACGACAGTACTACTTCCTGAGTGGCTGAACCAATTTCGCGGAGCGGGCTACGTTTCGGGCAAGAGTGCGGGCCAAGCGTTGGGTCAGCCCTTGGGGCGGCCCTTGGTGCCGCTCACCGCCGGGCGGGCCACGGTGTTGAGGAAGCGGTCGACGGCGTCGCGGTACCGCTCGGGCTCGTCCCAGAACAGCCAGTGCTTGGAGGACGGGAAGTAGTCGTAGGTAAGGTTCGGGATGGCGGTAAGCCCCGCCTGCTGCAGCGCCAGGTGCGCCTTGACCTGGTCGTTGTTGTTGGCGATGAGCAGCGGCCCGGCCAGCAGGTGGACCGGGACCGCGATCTCGCCGGCCTTTTCATCGAGCTCGTTGTTCAT
>DAOMZC010000767.1:0-3704 GCA_035437965.1 Pseudomonadota bacterium | reverse complement strand
CTATGAGGTTGTGGTGGGCGGCGCAGGCGGCGACGAACTCGGCCTCGCTGTAGCTGTCGCCGAGAAGCCCCGCGGCGCGCAGCTTGGCGAGCAGCGCCGCGGCAGCACTGCCGACCAGCGTGCCGACGACCATGGTGGTGCGCGAGGCGACGGTGGGGCCGCTGTTGGGGACCTCGGAGGTGTCGGGGCGCACGACCTCGATGCGACTGGCGGGCAGGCCGAGGATGTCCTGGGCGACCTGGGTGAAGATGGTGTTGGTGCCCTGGCCGATCTCGGTGCTCGAGGCGCGCACCCGCACCTGCCCCTCGGCGGTAGCGTCGATGCCGACCACCGACATCATGTTGCGCTCGCCCGAGCCGGTGAAGCCGGCCCCGTGCATGAACGCCGCAAAGCCGAGGCCGCGGCGCAGCGGGCTGCCGGCGGCGGCGGCGGCGCGGTTCTCGGCGGCCAGCGCCGCCTGCCGGTTCGAGTAGTCGGCCAGCTCGAGGGCGCGGCGCTGCAGCGCGTCGAGATCCACCCCGTCGCGGATGACCTGCCCGGTGGCGGTGGTCAGCCCGTCGCTGAGGAAGTTCCGGCGGCGCAGCTCGGCGGGGCTCAGCTGCAAGAGCGCGGCGGCGCGATCCATGTGGCGCTCGATCGCGAACACGCTCTGCGGCGCCCCGAAGCCGCGGAAGGCGCCGTGCGGCGGGGCGTTGGTCGCGGCGGCGCGCGCCAGCACGCGCACGTTCGGGCACACGTAGGGACCGCAGGCGTGCAGCGCCCCGCGCGACAACACCACCGGCGACAGCGTCATGTACGCGCCGCCGTCGAGCCGAAAGTCGATGTCGAGCGCCACCAGCCGCCCGTCCTTGCGAAAGCCGCTGCGGATGTGGGTGCGCGAGGGGTGGCGCTTGGTCGTCGCCACCATGTCCTCCAGCCGGTCGTAGATGAGCTTGACCGTCTGCCCCGACTTCCAGGCGAGCAGCGCCGCGTGGGCGGCGATCACCGACGGATACTCTTCCTTGCCGCCGAAGCCGCCGCCGGTCTCGGCCTGGATCACCCGGACCTTCTCGCCCGGCAGCGCGAACACCGCCTGCAGCGCCTTGTGCACGTAGTAGGGACACTGCATCGAGCCCCACACCGTCACCCCGCCCGCCGCCGAGGCGCGCGCGATCATCCCGTTCGGCTCGATGTACAGCTGCTCCTGGGCGCCGGTCGCGTAGTCGCCTTCGACGATCACCTCGGCCTCGGCCCACGCCTCGGGGCTGCCGATCGGCGCGCCCTTTTCGATCGTGAAGCCCTTGAAGAGGTTGTCGCGGCCCCAGATGATCGTCTGCTGGGCGAGCGACTCGTCCAGGTCGAAGACCGCCGGCAGCGGCTCGATGTCGATCACCACCAGCTGGCGCGCCTTTTCGAGCAGCGCGCGGTCGCGGTGGGCGAGCAGCACCACCGGCTCCTCGGCGTGGTTCACCTGGCCGGCGGCCAGGCACGGCTGATCGTTCTCGATGAGCGCGATGTAGTTGTGGCCCGGGATGTCGGCGGCGGTGACGATGGTGAACTCCGCCCACGGCACCCCGTCGAGGAAGCGCACCTCGCGGATCCGCCCGCGCGCCGCCGGGCTGCGCACGGTGAGGCCGTGCAGGAGCTCGCCCGGCGGCCCGGGAAGCTCGGGATGCCCGAGCCCCGAGACCTGGAGATCATGGACTTGGAGATCATCGACATAGCGGGCCGCCCCGGTGACCTTGCTCCGACCTTCGCTGCGCGGCGGGCTCTGGCCGATGGGGCTCGTCTGCAAAGCGTCCGATTTCACCGCGCAACTGTTAGGCGGTTCGCGGGACGCTGTCAACCCTGGCGCGGCCGTCAGCCCCCCAACGCCGCAACCACCACCCTTAGTGCTGCGCCGGCCCTCCCGGCGGCGCTGCCGGCGGCGGGAACTCCGGCTTGAGCGCCGCCGACAGCACCGAGGCGATGCGCGTCCACATCCGCTCGGTCACCACGGGGTCCGGCACCATGTGCGTCAGCCCCGGCAGCGGCAGCAGCTCGTGCGGCTTGCCCGCCCGGAACAGCGCGTGCGACAGCTTCAGGCTGTGGAAGAAAAGGACGTTGTCGTCGCTGGTCCCGTGGATGAGCAGGAGCGGCCGCCGCAGCCCTCCGGCGTAGGTGAGCAGCGACGAGCTGTCATAGCCTTCCTTGTTCTCCGCCGGCAGCCCCAGGTAGCGCTCGGTGTAGCAGGTGTCGTAGTCGCGCCAGTCCACCACCGGCGCCCCGGCCACCCCGACCTTGAACAGATCCGGCCGCCGCAGCACCGCCAGCGCCGCCATGTAGCCGCCGAACGACCAGCCGAAGATCCCCACCCGCGAAAGGTCCAGCTCGGGCAGCCGCTTGGCCGCCTCGGTCAGCGCGTCTACCTGATCGGCCAGCGGGATCTCGCCGAAGTTGCCGGCGATCGCCTGCTCCCACGCCGTGCCGCGGAACGGCGTCCCCCGTCCGTCAGCGGCAAAGACGATGAAGCCGTGGTCGGCCAGCCACTGATCCAGCAGGTACCGCCCCGCGATCGCCATCACCTGGCTGTGGTGCGGGCCGCCGTAGACGTCGACGACCACCGGGTACTTCTTGCCCGGCTGGAAGTTCCGCGGCCGCACCACCGACACCCGGAAGCCCTGCGGCCCCACCTGCAGGATCTCAACCTTGGGCACAAACGGCGGCGGGGTCGCGACGCTCGGCAGCTCGCCGGCTACCTTATCGGCTCCGTTGGCGAGGGCGTTCGGCGGGATGCTCACCACCTGGGTGCGCGAGAGGAGCTGCAGCCCGAACGACTGCAGCACGTAGACGCTGTGGCCCTTGCCGAAGCTCGCCAGGTGGTAGCCCGGCTCGGCGGTCAGCCGCACCGCCGCACCGCCGAGCAGCGGCACCCGGTACAGGTACTGCTCGCTCGGCTCGCGGCTGGCCAGATACGTCACCACGCCGTTCTGCGGATCCACATCGACGAGCTTGCGCAGCCCCTCGCCGCGTGGCACCAGCACCCGCAGGAGCGTCCCGTTCAGGTCGCGCAGCTCGAGCTCGCGGTCGCCGCTCTGCTCCGAGCTCCACAGAAACCCCGAGCCGTCCTTGAGCACCCGCGGCACGTCCTGATCGATGTTGAGCCAGCCCTCTGCATGCTCGGCCAACAGGCGGCTCGTCTGGCCGGTCTTGGGGTCGGCGCGCAAGAGCTCCAGGTCATGCTGGCTGCGCGACAGGACGGTCAGCAGCAGCGGCCCGCCCTCCTGCCACACCACCGTCGCCAGGTAGGGGAACTTGTCGCGCGCCCACTCGACCCACTGCGGCGTGCCCCCCTGCACGGACACCACCCCCAGTCGCACCAGCGCATTGTCGGTGCCGGCGCGCGGGTAGCGCATCGGCTGCGGCGGCACCTCCGGGCGCAGCGCGTCGCTGAGGTACAGCGTCTCGACCGGCCGGTTGTCGACCTCGGTGAACGCGATCGATTGGCTGTCGGGCGCGAAGAAGAAGCCGCTGAAGCGGTGCAGCTCCTCCTGGGCGATGAACTCCGCCAGCCCGTAGGTGACAAAGGGGTCGGTGCTGTGCAGGAGCCGGCGCTCCTTGCGCGTGCGCAGGTCCATCACGTAAAGGTCGCGGCCGCGCACGTAGGCCACCAGCTTGCCGTCGGGCGAGAGCTGCGGATCGATTGCCGGCTCGCGTGCCGGCTCGCTGGTCGCGGCGGCCTTGCC
>DAOMZC010000766.1:0-3707 GCA_035437965.1 Pseudomonadota bacterium | reverse complement strand
GGGTCGCGGCGGCGGAGCCGGAGAGCGCGCGGCGGAAGCGGTCCTAGCGGTCCGGGGATGCGATACAATGCTGCTGGGGTCCGCCTGCCGCGGTCCCGCAGACAGATACAGATAGGAAACCGTGATGAAACCGTCCGAGATCCGCATCGCGCCGTCCATCCTCTCCGCCGACTTTGGTCACCTCGCCGATGAGGTCAAGGCGGTCACCCAGGCCGGCGCGGACTTGATCCACGTCGATGTGATGGATGGACACTTCGTTCCCAACCTCACCCTCGGGCCGCTCATCGTCAAGGCGGTGCGGCGGGCGACCGCGCTGCCGCTCGACGTCCACCTCATGATCGAGCACCCCGAGCAGTGGGTCGACGAGTACGCCGCCGCGGGCGCCGACATCATGCACGTGCACGCCGAGGCGTGCCGCCACCTGCACCGGGTCGTGCAGCAGATCAAGGCGCGCGGCAAGAAGGCGGCGGTGGCGATAAACCCGGCGACCTCGCTGTCCGTGCTGGACTACATCTTGGAGGATCTGTCGGCGGTGCTCGTCATGAGCGTCAACCCCGGCTTCGGCGGCCAGGCGTTCATTCCGCAGGCGCTGGACAAGATCGCCGCCCTGCGCGAGCGGCTCGAGAAGAAGAACCTCGGCGCGTGCGTCGCCATCGAGGTCGACGGCGGCATCAAGACCGACAACTTCGCGACCGCGGTAAACGCCGGAGCCAGCGTGCTGGTCGCCGGCAGCGCCATCTTCGAGTCGAAAGACTATCGGCAGACGATGCTAGACATGCGCGCCCGCGCCGCCAGCAGCCAGAGCTGAACCGGCTCGGAGCGCGCGTCCCCTACCTGTGCCGCCGCAAGCGCCGGCGCAGCGCCAGCAACACCGCCGCCAGCGCCGTCAACCCGCCGGCCGAGGCAGCTCCCGAGCCGGCCCCGCCGAGCTGGCACGAGCTGCTCGGCGGCGGCGGCTCCGTGCCGCCGAGGTCCGGCGTGGGCGACAGATCGACGCCCAGCTGGTCGGCGTAGGTCAGCCAGAGCTTGGGGCACAGGCTCCCGACCTGGGTCGTCGCCGGACAGTCGACCGGGCCCTTCACCTGGCTGTACTGGAACACCCGCGTCGGCTGGTTGCTGCTGACCTGCAGGCGCGCCACCGCGGCGTTGTCCGGCGCGTAGTTCCACGCGCACAGGTACAGCTTGCCGCCGTGCGGCGCCAGGCACTGCACCGACGAGAAGACATCGTTCAGCTTGAACGAGCTGTCGGGCTGCTGGAAAAACAGCCCGCCCGAGGAGCCGACCATGAGGACCTGGGTCTCGGGATCGCGGGCCATCGCCCGCAGCTGCAGCGGCGTCGACAGCGCGACGACCGGGTCGGCAAAGCCGTCCAGCCGCAGCAGCAGCTGGTTGGGGTCCACGATGGTGCGCAGGTACAGCGAGCCGGTGCCCGGCGGCGCCGTGTCAAAGAACACCGGCGACAGGTTGGTGAGCGCCGCCCCCATCAGCGGCACCTTGAGGGCGCGACCGGTGAAGCCGGCCCCCGAGTCGGTAGACAGGTGCAGCGTCGCAGTGCGCGGCAGCGCCTGGCTGAGCGAGGTGACCGCCACCTGAGTGCCGTCATAGCTCAGGGTCAGACCGCCGGGCAGGTCGGTGCCGAGCCCGCGGATGAGGCTCCAGCTGGCGCCGGCATCGTCGGTGCGCCACAGGCCCGTGTTGGCGCTCATCGTGCTGTCGTTGGCCAGGACATAGGCGCGCCGCGGCAGGACCGGATCGGCGACCACCGAGACCACGTCGAGCCCGGCTACCGGGCCGCGGACCGGCCCCCAGCTGCAGCCGCCGTCGGGCGACAAGGTCAGCCCGGTCTTGTCCGTGGCGTACAGCGTCATCCCATCGCTCGCCATCGCGATGAGGCGCAGCTGGTTTGTGTTTATCGCCTCGTCGCAGATCCAGCGCCAGGGTCCGCCGTCGGTGCCGACGAAGATGCCCCAATACGGCGTGGGCACGAGCAGCGAGTCGCCGCGCCACATGATCATCTGTGAGATCGGCAGTCCGCCGTGAGCCCCGGCGCGCGGCGCACCACCGAGCAGGACCAGCGCGAGCCCGATGGCAATCAAGTTCCGGAAATGCTTCTGCATGGGCCGATGATATCAGCCCGCAGCGGCCGTGGAACCCTGCTTGGAAGCCGCGGGCAGGGCGCCGACTATGCCGGGGAAGTCTACTCGGGCAGGGCGACGGGCGGGGCCGGCGGCGGCGGAGCGACGGGGCTCGGCGGGGGCGGCTTGACGCCGCGCAGCCGCAGGTCGTCGAGATGGAACTGGACCTGCTCGCGGATGCTCTCCTGGAAACGGACCCGGCCGCCCGCGATCTCGCGCAGCGCGGTGACGGCCCACTTGTTGTCGCACTTGACCAAGGGGCGGGCGCGCTTCGACAAGCTGCGGGCGCGCTCGGCCGCCAAGATAACCAGCGCGAAGCGGTTGCCTACCTGCTCAAGACAGTCTTCTACGGTTACCCGAGCCAAGGAGTCCTCCTGCGTGCTTCTGTGATAGACGACCGCCGCCGGGCAGCGGTTTGCCGTTAACCGACTAGTCGGCAAACGAACAGATTACTTATGTGTATAGGCCGCCGCCCCAAGCGCTGTCAATTGTCACCATAAAAGCGCAGGGCTACTTAGTTGCTTCCTGATTTGGGCGCAGCACCGGATTCGGGCTTGGTTTCGGGCTTGGTTTCTGTCTTTGTTTCTGGCCCGTCCTCAGTCGCCGGCTGCCCGGAGCCGGAGTCTGCTTCCCCTTCGGGGTGGAGCTGCACCAGCACCGCCAGGTTGAGCTTACTGTGCCACTTTATCCGCTTGTGCTGGGTCTTATAGCCGGCAAGGCGCAGCTCGACCTTGAGGGCCTTGTCGACCGGCTGGTCGCGCAGGGTCAGCGGCGTCTGACCGACCAGCTTCTTTTTGATGTAGACCTCGGCCCCCTCGGGCTTGGAGGTCAGGATGAGCTCTCCGCCGTCCTGGCTGGCGGGCGCGGCGGGCGAGCTCGGAGGCTCCGGAGTCGGCTCGCCGGCGGGGGGCGGCTCGACCGCGGACACCGGGACCCCCGGGAGGATGAGGGCGACCTCGGCAGGCTCGGGCGCGAGCAGGTCGGCGGCCTCGGTCGGGGTGCTCGGGCGGTGAGCGCCCGGGCCGGTCACGTACCAGGTCAGCCCGGCGGACAGCAGGGCGGCACTGAGCCCGCTGACCCAGTACGGCCACAGCCGCGCCGTCCGCGACAGCGGGACGATGGACTCCTCGGCGTAGGAAGCCGGCGGGGGGTCGTCCAGCTCGGGACGGCGGGGCGGCGGCCGGAGGTTACTGTGCGTGCTCTCGGCCGAGATCGCGTCGAGCGACGGATCGCTGGCCGCCCCTTTTGGCAGGCCCGGCGGCGTCACCCGCACCGGCGCGTGGCCAGCACTGCTGTCGATGATGTCGAACTGCGGGTCGGAGAAGTGCGAGTCGCTCTGGGCGAGCTCGACGCTCGGCCCGACCGGCAGGTGCGACGGCTCGGAGAACGCCAGGTCGCTCTGCAGCAGCTCCACCTTGGCCGATGGCTCGGCGGCGGCCAGCTCGCGCGGGGCCGCGGGCGCCGGAGGTCGGCTGGTCGCGGCCGGCTTGGCGGGCACCCGGTCCTCGGCCCGCGGCATCAGCGCGGCGAGCAGCTCGGGCGGCACCTCGGCCCGCGGGACCGTGACCTCGG
>DAOMZC010000765.1:0-3707 GCA_035437965.1 Pseudomonadota bacterium | reverse complement strand
TTGGGATTGGGCAGGCCGTCGCGCGGCGCCGACACCACGGCGAGGTCGCCGGCCGCGGTCGCAAACAGGTGTCCGGTGTTGAACTGCGGCGAGGCGAGCTCCACCCGCTCCAGCAGCCGCTCGCTCTGCAGATCGATGTAGCACACTGCCGGCAGCGCGTTGCCGTTGCTGTTGTCACTGATGGAGCCGCCGCCGTTGGTCACTACCATCGTGCGGCCCTGGTCGATCAGCTGGCAGTCGTGCGGCGCCACGCCATGGGTCGGAAGCGCGCCGAGCTCGGCGAAGGTCTGCGCATCGCGCACCACCAGGGCACCGGCGAAGTCGCGGTCGACCAGGGACTCGGTCGCGTACAAGAGCGCGCCATCGGCAGAGAACGCGCCGTGACCGTAGAACCGCCGGCTCGCTGCGGTCTCGATCGGGCGGAGCAGGGCGCGGGTCCGCAGATCGACAAGGCACGCCCCGGGACCTTTCTTCTCGAAGAGCACCGCGCGGCTTGGATCGCCGGGGTCGATGGCGATGCCATGGGCGAGAAACGGAATCGCGATGAGCTCGGCCATGGGCGCCGCCGCGTCCAGATCAATCACGGCCAGGGCGAACCGCTGCCGACCCTCGGCGATATAGCTGCCGCCGCCTAGAAGGTGTCCTTTTTGCGCCATGTGCTGCGCAACGTACAGCGATTCCCTACGGCGGTCTACAGGCGCGGCGCGGCGCCGGAAACGTAGGGCGCAAAAAGCGTATTGCGCGTCAGCAATGAGCGGGGCGCTCGGAGTCAAGACGGCTATACTGATCTCAGATGAAACCTGCGCCGCCCGATGCACCGCCCGGTTCGCCGACCGATGCGCCGCCCGACGCGCCGCCCGATTCACCGACCGATGCGCCGCCCGATGCGCCGCCCGATTCACCGCCCGATTCACCGATCGCTTCACCGATTCATCGGATCGGCCAGCACACGGTCGAGCTCTATGGCCAGACCTTCATCTTCCGCTTACACGGTAGCTTCAGCCTCGCCGAGGCCAAGCAGTACACGGCGCTCCTCGACTCGCTGACCGCGGCCGGCGGGCCGCTCTTTGGCATCCTCGACCTGCAGAACGCCAGCGGGCTGGACCCGCAGACGCGCGCCTGGATCGGGCGGTGGGCCCGGCAGGCGCAGATCCTGGGCATCGCGGCGGTTGGCGCCAGCCCGGTGATGCGTACGGTGCTGACCTTGCTGAGCAATGTGACGCGCCTGCTGTCGCGCCGCTCGCGGCCGATGGCATTCTGCGTGACCGAGGCCGAGGCGCGGGCCTGGGTGGCGGCGCAGCGGGCGCTGCTGGCGAGTGCTTGCCCGTCGCCCGAGCTCTCGCCGCCCTGACCTGCGCGATGGCACGCCACTGCGGACGTGCGGCGCGGCAGGAAAGGATTATGCTGGTAAGCCATGAGGCTCGGAAACGAAGAAGATGATGCCTATGTGGAGGACCGGCGCGGCGAAGGAGGAGGCGGCCGCCGCCTGGGCATGTCGATGGGCGTGGGCGGCACGCTGGTCGTGCTGGCGCTGAGTCTTTTGCTCAAGCGCAACCTGTTCAACGATCTGGGCACGCCGGCGCCGCACTCGGGGGCGCCGGCGGCGTCGAGCCGCAACACGCCGGCCGGTCAGGCCCGGGCCAGCGGCGAAGAGGCGCTCAAGCGCGTAGCGGTCGGTTCGTTCAACGACGCGCAGCGCACCTGGACGACCGGGCTGCGCGGCAACGGCCCCGGGTATCGGCCGGCCCATCTGGTGCTGTTCTGGGACCAGACTCACTCGGGCTGCGGCGCCGCGGGGGCGGAGATGGGCCCCTTTTACTGCCCCGCCGACGAGCGCGTCTACATCGATCTCGGCTTCTACCGCGAGCTGGCGCAGCGCTTCGGCGCCCCGGGTGACTTCGCCCAGGCGTACGTGATCGCCCATGAAGTCGGCCACCACGTACAGAACGTGCTCGGCATCGAGGCGCAGGTGCGGCGGGGCCAGCGTCAGGGCCCGCGCGATCGCAACCGGCTGTCGGTGCTGATGGAGCTGCAGGCCGACTGCTTCGCCGGAGTTTGGGCCCACTCGGCGCAGAAGCGCGGCCTGCTGGAGCCGGGCGATGTCGAGGAGGGACTGCAGGCGGCGGCAGCGGTAGGCGACGATCGGCTGCAGAAGGCGGCGACCGGGCGGGTGAGCCCGGAAAGCTTCACCCACGGCTCGGCGGCGCAGCGCTCGCACTGGTTCCGCCGCGGCATGGACAGCGGGCGCCTGGAGGACTGCGACACCTTCAGCGCGGGGCCCGGCGACTGATCAGCGCGCCGGTCGGGGCTCCAGTCGCTCGGCGGCGCTGGGCACGGGCAGCTCTGGCCCGTGGATCAGCGGCCCGCTGCAGATGCGGTCGAGGAGCCGCTCCTGGGTCGGCCACAGCTCGACGGTCAGGGTGAGCACGCGCAGAAGGTCCAGGAGCTCATCGCTCCACTCCGGCGGCCACTGCGTCGGGCGGAGCCGATCCAGCGGATTGTCCGAGCGCGCCGCTCGGCCGGCGCCGCGCCGGGTGCGGTAGCCGAGCCACTTGCTCACCACCTGCATGCGGCTCACCCGGAACTCCCACACCTCCGGGCGGACGCCGCCGATCACTCCGTCGCCGATGGTCAAGGTCTGGGCCGCCGCCGCGTACGCGAGGTGGCTTGGCGACTCGGGGAGGCACGTCAGCGGACGCACCCAGGTGAGCCCGGGGACTTCCGGAATCCGCTCGCCGCGTCCGGCCGCCGGGTCCGTGTAGCGCTCTGCATACGTATGCAGCCAGATCAGCGTCCGTCCGAGGTCCGCCGCCTCCTGCCACAGGCTGGCGCTGCGCGTGAGCGGCACCCTTGGACCGGGAGTCTGGAGCTCGGCGGCGAAACGCTGCCAGTAGCCGGGCGCAGAGAGCAGGGCGTAGAAATAGGCGGCGAGCTCCGCGGCCGGCAGCGCGGGCACGCCCAGGAGGCTCGCCAGCCGCGGCAGCAGCCCGGCGGTGACGTTCGGCACGCGGCCGCCCGGATCGCGATAAAGCGGCACGATGTCCTTGCCGCCGCGGCCGCAGAAGAAGTCCTTGTCCGGGACGTGCGCCGTTACAGTGATCGCTGGGCCGGCGGACATCGGCTTGGAGATCAGCGAAGCGAAGAAGACCTGCGGCGCGCCGGCGCACTGCCACAAAGAGGGGCTCTCGGTCTTGGCCAGCCGCGGGTCGGCCAGCACCCACTGCCGATCGAAGCTGCGAAAGGCGTAGCGGCGCAGCGGCGGCGGCGCGGCGTCCGCCGGCAGCTCGGCCAGTCGCGGCAGCGGGCCGACGCGGGTGTGGATGCTCCTTCCCGCCGCCGGAGTCTGATAGAGCGCCGCCCGGCTGGCCACCGGCGCGCCGACAAAGTAGCGCCAGCGCAACAGCAGCGGTGCCGGCTGCGGACAGATCGGCCACAAGCGGCTGAACATGCAGCCCGGCTGCTGCCACGGACACAGGTCGGCGAGCGCCGGCATGGCGAGCCACTGCGCGCTGCCGGTCGGCGGCACCAGCGGCTCCTCCAGCCCGGCGCTGGCGAGCTGCCACGCTCCGCCCAGCGGGTCGTCGCCAAGGCGCGCCAGCGCGGCCAGCTTGTCCGCTGCGCTGGCGCCGCCCACCTTGCGATACTGCGCGCGCGCCGGCTGCACGGACGCTACCCCGGTCCGGATGCCCATCGTGATCGCCACCGCG
>DAOMZC010000764.1:0-3717 GCA_035437965.1 Pseudomonadota bacterium | reverse complement strand
CATGCTTTGCTTATAGCTGGCTTTGCTTACCATTCAGGTGCGCCATGGGCCGCATATACGCCAGGGTGCAGTGCCCCCTGCCGCGCGACTCGGCGCAATGCCGCCGGTCATCTACGTGGTCGGCACCTGCATGAATACCGGCAAGACGGTCGCTGCTTCCGAACTCGTGCGCGGTCTGTCGCGAGCCGGGCTGCGCGTGGCCGCGTGCAAGCTGACCGGCGTTGCGCTGATGCTGGACACCCTGCGCATGCTCGACTCCGGAGCGGTGGCGGCGCTGACATTTAATGACTCGGGGCTGGCCAGTACGCGGGCCGGTGTGACACCGGCGATTGCCAAAGGGGTGCTGACCCGGCTGCTAGACGCCAAGCCCGACGTGATAGTCGCGGAGCTCGGCGATGGCATTCTGGGCGAGTACGGAGTGCAGGATATACTGCGCGACCCCGAGCTCCTGGCCGCTGGGGCCGCATGGGTGGTGGCGGCGACGGATCCGGTGGGCTGCTGGGGGGCGGTGGAGATCCTGCGCCGCGACTATGGGCTGAGTGTGACGGTGCTGACCGGTCCGGCGACCGACAACGAGGTCGGTCTGGACTACATCCGCACCGCGCTGGGCGTGCCCGGCCACAACGCGCCGCGCGACGCCAAGAGACTGCTCGCGGTGGTGCGCCGGGCCCTGGCGATTCGGAATCCGCTGCTCGCGGTGGCGGCCGGAGACGAGGCGTGAGTGGCCCCCCTCTGCGCGTCTTGGTCGTGGGCGCGGCCGGCTATGTGGGTGGCGAGCTGCTGCGGCTTCTGCTTGATCACCCGCAGGTGGCCGCGGTGACCGTGCTGTCGCGGAGCCACAGCGAACGTCCGATCGCCGAGGAATTTCCGCAGCTTGCGTCACGGACCAGCGCATGCTTTGCGCCGTGGGCGCTGGCGGCGCAGGCCGCTGCGCATGAGGTCGTGATGCTCGCGGTAGATCACGGGGAGTCGGCCCCGCTAATGCCCGAGCTCCTTGGCGCGGCGCCACGGCTCGTGGTCGATCTGTCCGCGGACTTCCGGGTCGCCGATGTGGCCCTGTACGAACAGTACTACGGCCCGCACCAGGCCCCCGAGCTGCTGCCGCATTTCACCTATGGACTGGCGGATGTGGCGGGGGCGCGCTTGTACGGCACGCGGGCCATTGCCTCTCCTGGCTGTCTTGCCACGGCGGCGCAGCTGGCGCTGTACCCCCTGCGCGAGCTTGTAAGTGAGACCACGCCGAGTTTGTTCGCTATCACCGGCTCCAGCGGCGCGGGCACCAAGCTGCGCGAGACCACACACCACGCCACGCGGGCCCACAATCTGTCTGCCTATAACGTACTTGGTCATCGGCACGAGGCAGAAATCCTCCACAGCTGGCGGCAGTGGACCGGCCGCGCTGCGGCAAGCGCCCGGTTGCTCGCGCACAGCGGACCTTTTGTGCGCGGCATCTACCTGACTCTGCACGCTGCCCTGCCCAAGCCGCTTGCCGCCGGGACGGTCCAGGCCGCGCTGCACGCCGCGTATCACGGACGGCCTCTATTGCGTGTGCTGGCTACCCCACCAGAGCTGACGCACGCCGTTGGTACCTGCTTCGCGCTCGCGCATGCCGCGCAGAGTGCAGATGGGAAAGAGATCCAGGTGATGATCGCAATCGACAATCTCCTCAAGGGCGCGGCGGGGCAGGCGATCCAGGCGATGAACCTGGCGCTGGGACTCCCGGAGGCCGCGGGGCTCGGGGCTATCGGAGCATTCCCATGTTGAAAAAGATCCCGCCATCGCGGTGGCCATCAAAGGGGACGCTGTGACGACCAACCCGACGGATCCCGTCCGCAGCATCGCGGGGATCAAGGGGGCGCTGCGTTATGTGTGCGCCTACCGCGATCAGATCTTTGTCATCAAGCTAGGCGGGGAAGTGCTGCGCCAACCCGAGTCCCTGGCCAGCATCGCCGCGCAGATTGCGCTTTTGGCATCGCTGGGCGTACGCTTGGTGGTGGCGCATGGTGGCGGGCCCCAGGTCTCGGCGCTCAGTCAGACCTTGGGGATCATTCCGCAGATCATCACCGGCCGTCGCGTAACCTGCAAAAACACCTTAGAGGTGGTCAAGATGGTGATCGGCGGGCAGCTCAACTTGTCTGTGCTGGCGGCGCTGCGCGCGCACCGGGTGCTGGCAGTTGGCCTGTCGGGAATGGATGGGGAGCTGGTCACGGCGCGGCGCCAGCCTCCGGTCCAGATGCGGGACGACCGCGGCCAGCTCACCGAGGTGGACTTTGGCCTCGTAGGGAATGTCGAAACCGTGGATCCGCGACCGCTTCAGGCGCTGCTCGCGGCGGGGTACATGCCCGTGGTGGCGAGTCTTGCGGGAGACAATGAGGGAAACATCTATAACCTCAACGCTGACACGCTTGCCGAGCATCTGGCACTGGCGCTGCGGGCGCAGAAGCTGATCTTTCTGACCAGCGCGCCCGGCGTGCTGCGCGACCCGGACGACTCGACCACGCTGGTGACGCTCGCCGATCCGGACGACCTGGCCAGCCTGCTGCACAGCGGCGCCATTGCTGGCGGCATGCGGCCCAAGGTCGAGGCGTGCATTCGGGCCGCCACCGGGGGCGTCGAGCGCACCCACATCGTCGATGGACGGACCGCCGATGCGCTGCTCTGTGAAGTCTTTACCGACGCCGGCTGCGGCACCATGATTGTCGGCCGCAAACAAAAAGCGGCGTACCTGGGAGTGGACCCTGCCGAACCCGCCGCCGGCTAGGTTGGCCCAGCTGGCCGGCCAGAGCTGCACCGGCTCGCTGGCACCCGGCGAATAGAAACCAAAGCAAGTCACTTTTGCCCCCAGCGACCGACTGTATGAGTTGACGAACAGGCGCTTGCCTACCGGGGCCCAGCCGTAGCCTAAGTCGGTGTCCAGGTGGACATGCGCCTCGTCGCAAAACAGAACCAGCGGCGAATCGGGCTGCTGGGACTGCTCCGGCAGGAGGCACAGCTGGTGGACAAACTCGGCACGACGCACCGGGCAGGCTTTGCCCAGCAGCTTGCGGGCCTTTTTCCAGGAGTGGCCCAGCTGGCGCAGGACCTTGAGCACCCACTTGATCACCGTGCTGATATGACGCTGCAGACGGAAGCTGACCCGTGCGGCGCACGAGGCCTGCACGATGTCGCACAAGGCCTGCAGTCGCTCGCGTGTGCGCGCGTGGACCGCCTCTGGACATAGCAGAGTCAGCAACTGAGGAGTCAGGGACCCACGAGACAGAGTGCCCTGCGCAACGCCGCCCAGGCGGGCCAGAGGCGGCCTAGACGGGCCTAGACGGGCTTGCGGCGGCGCCGCCGAACCGACAAGAGGAGCGCGACTGCGACCGCGGCGAGGTCGGCCGGCGGACCCGGGCTGGCGACGTGGCACCCGCAGCCGGACTGGGTCTCTGGAGCCTCGCAGACCCGGTAGAAGTTCACCTGCCTGCACTGGCTCATCCCCGAGGGGCACTGGCTGGTGTCGTTGTCCGTGCAAGCGCCGCAGGTGCCCGATATGGTGTCGCAGAAGGGAGTCGAGCCGCCGCACTGGCTGTCGCTGGTGCAGCCGGTGCAGGTGTTGGCCGCCAGGTTGCAGATCGCCGTCGTGCCAGCGCACGCGTTCTGGTTGCTGGCGGTGCACTGCACGCACAGGTACGTCGTCGTATTACAGGCCCCGGTCGGGCCGCCGCAGTCGCTGTCGCT
>DAOMZC010000763.1:0-3723 GCA_035437965.1 Pseudomonadota bacterium | reverse complement strand
CTCGGCAGCTTGGCGTGGCGAGCGGCGGCACGCGGGCTCAGCTCGTTAGCCTGCACCATCGGCAGGGAGGGAGCCGCGGCAGCGCGCGGCGAGCTCGCGAGCTCGTCGTGCTCATCGGCGCCCGGCGCGGCAGCAGAGCCACGCTGGGCAGCGCGGCGCCCGAGCCGCTCGTCAGACCAGCTCAGGTGGCCGAGGCTGCGCGCGAAAGCGGAGACTCGCGCCGCCAGGGCTCCTCCCGAGGCGGCCGGTCGCCGAAGCAGCGGCTGCAGCCAGTCCCGCACCCGGGTTCCGCTCGGGGTCGCTACGGAGCCGCTCGCCCCAGCTTCACTTGAGCCCGCGAGGGCAGCCTGGGCCGACGCATCGGCGCTCGCACCCGTCCGCTGAGCGGACTCCGTCGGCAGACCGTGCGGAACCGCTTCCCTCGGGCCCGGGCCAGTGGGCTGGTGCAGCCCAGCGGCGAGCGAAGCCCCTGCCGACTGGTCCACGGCAGCGCCAGCGACTAGCCCGGCGCCGCTCGCGGCCTTAGCTCCGTGCGGACGCAAAACCGATTCTGGCGAAGACGGGGTGGCTGTCTGGCCAGGCGGCGAGCCTGGCGTCGCAGCAGTCGGAGTCGCGCCTTCCGCGCCGCCGGAACCAGCTGCAATCGTCGGCGCACTCGACCGGACCGAGCCGGGGCCGGCCCCGAGTGCGACGGCAGCGGTCGGCGCGGCCGGGCCGGCGGCCGACTCGGCGGCCGGCGCGCTGAGACGAGACGAAGAGGGACTGGCCTCGGCGGCGGCAGCAGCGGCCGGGCTGACAGCCGACTCGGTGGTCCCCGACGCCGGCGAAGTCGACTGGACGGAACGCGCCGGTGCTATCGACGGTGCCGTCCGTGCGAGCTCCGCGGCACCGGCGGCCGCGGGCACGCCCGGCCCTGCGACTGTCGTGCTGCTCGACGGCGCAGCGGCCGGCATCGCGACCTGGTCGGTCGTCGGCCCTCCCGCCAGCGAGGTAGAGGTGGCCTGAGGAGATCCCGGCGAAAGGCCAGCATGCTCGGATCCAGAGGCCGGCGGCCCTCCCAGCGGCGCTGCAGACTGCACAGCCAGCGAGGGCGCCGGTCCCGCCGGCGCCGCGGCGGACGGCTCACCCGCAGGCGCTGTCGCGGCACTCGCACCTGGGGCCTCTGTCGCGGCGCGCACCGCCGACGTCACCTGGGAAGCAGCCGCCGTCGCTGCGACCGCTGCGGTCGGGTTCACGGAGGCAGGAGCTTGAGCGACCTGGCCCGCCCCGATCGCCGAGTCGGCGCTGGCCGGCGTGGCGCTCGGAGCGACTGCCGCCCCCGCCGGCTTCACCACCGCATCAGGCGGCCCGGGCGGCGCTGCCAGAACCAGCGAGGGAGCCGGAGCGCGCAGGTTCGCCGGCCCTGCCGCGGCCTTGGCCGGCGGCGGAGCGCCCTTGGGCCCACCGCGCAACACCGCCGCTGGCGGCACCCAGCTTTGGGGAAGGAGCCACTTCTGCGGCTCGATCTCGCGCTCGACCGGCAGCGCCTCCGATGCTGCGCCGCCCCCGCCGAGGTTGGCGAGCTGACGGGCCATGATGCGATCGGCGAACTGCAGCGACCGACCGCTGAACTGACTCTGCGGCCCGGCGATGCGGCTGGCCAGGCGGGAGACCAGCCGCTCGACGGACGCCAGCAGCGGCGAGGCAAACGGGGTCACGGCCTCTGCGGCCTTTTCGCTCGACGTTTCAAGCATGGAGAGACTGCCTCCAGCAGTTCGTAATATGGGACACGTTAATTATCGGACAATGTTAGCCCTTGTTTCGCCTCCGTCGGAAAACCGCCAAGAATCGCGGCGCCTCGGCAGGTCGCGCGGCGTCTCGGTCGGGCTCGCCAGCTGGCCGCTGCGGACCCGCTCGAGCTTACCTCACCCCTCCGCTCGGGCGCCTTCGCCTGCGCCGCCGCTTGCCGACCGCCCTTCCCGCCCGCCGCCCCGCTTGATAGGTTGTGCTCATGAGTGACTCACGCCCCGCCGTTATCACCTGCGCCCTCACCGGCGTGCTCACCGACCCGGCCCAGCACAAGGTCCCGGTCACCGCCCGCGAGATGGCCGCCGCCGCCGAGGAGGCCTACAACGCCGGGGCCACCGTGGTGCACTGCCACTACCGTCGTCAGGAGCCGGGCATGGGCCGCCTCCCCACCTGGGAGCCCGAGGTCGTCGCCGAGATCGACGCCGCGATCCGCGCCCGCGTCCCCTCGCTCCTCGTAAATATGTCGACCGGGGTGGTCGGCCCGGACGTCTCGGGGCCGCTTTCCTGCCTTGCGCGGGTGCGGCCCGAGATGGCGGCGCTCAACGCCGGGTCGCTCAACTACCTGAAGACGCGCAGCGACGGGCGCTGGGCGTGGCCGCCGCTGCTCTTCGACAACCCGGTGGACAAGATTGAAAAGGTCCTCGGGGCGATGACCGAGCTCGGGGTGGTGCCCGAGTGTGAGTGCTTCGACACCGGCATCGTGCGCTCGATCGCGCTGTTCCAGCAGGTCGGGCTGCTCAAGGGGCCGGTGCACATCTCGCTGGTGGTCGGGGTGGCCAGCGGCATGCCGGCCAAGCCCGAGTGGCTGCCGCTGCTGGTCGCCGAGATGCCGGCGGGCGCGCACTTTCAGACGATCGCCATCGGGCGCGAGGAGGTCTGGCCCGTGCACCGTCGCTGCGCCGAGCTCGGGGGCCACCTGCGCACCGGCCTTGAGGACACGTTCTACCTGCCGGACGGCAGCAAGACGGACTCCAACGGTCGCCTCATCGCCGAGCTGGTCAAGACGGCCCGGCAGTGCGGGCGCGAGCCGGCGACTCCGGCCCAGGCGCGCGAGATCGTCGGCGTGCTCCCCGGCCCGCACGGCTCGGCCTAGCGGGCAGTCAAGGCGCGTCGAGGACGGCGACGCACTCGACCTGGGCGGTGTGCGGCATCAGATCGAGGGGCTGGACGCTCCGCGGCCGCAGCCCGGCCGCTCGCAGCTCCAACAGGTCGCGTCCGAGCGTCATCGCATCGCACGAGACATAGACGACGCGGCGCACCGCCAGCCGGGTCAGGGCCGCCAGGGCGGCGCGGGCGCCGGTGGGCGGCGGATCGAGCACCGCGACGTCAAAGCGGGTCCCCGCGCGCGCCGCCAGCGCTCGCTCGACGGGGGCCGAGACGACTTCCACCGGCGTCGCGGCGGGCGGGCTCGCGGCGAGCAGGCGGCGCAGGCGGGCGGCGGCGGCGGGGTCGCCTTCGATGGCCAGGATGTAGTCGGCTCGCGAGCGCAGTGCTCGGGTCAGGTTGCCGCTGCCCGCATACAGCTCGACCAGCCGCGGCCAGCGCCCGCCGGCGGCCGGGGCCCCGACGAGCTCCCCGACGACGCGCGGCAGGACTTCATGACCGGCGCGGCTGGCCTGGGCAAAGCCGTCGGCGCTCGCCCACAGCGACCCGAGCTCGGCGGCGCCGTCCCCGAGGTCGATCGCCGCCGCGCCCAACAGCTCGGGTCGCAGCGCCGGACCGGCCAGGGTCGCACCGACGATGCGACCGGACCCAAGGAGCTGCTGTAGCCAGGCGCGGACCGCCGCGAGGTGCCCGCCGGGTGCGAGCTCGACCGCCAGCTGAACCACCGGCGCCGCCTCTGTGCCCCCGACGAGCCCGGCCAGGGCGCCGCCTTCGCCGAGCGCCGCCGCGATCGTCGGCCCCTCGCCTAGCAGGACGGCGGCCAGCGCCGGC
>DAOMZC010000762.1:0-3738 GCA_035437965.1 Pseudomonadota bacterium | reverse complement strand
CGCACCGAGTGCGCCGCCAGCCCCGGACCGCCGATGCCGTACTGATCGAAGAAGACCAGCGTGGTCGGCTGCAGCGGCGGCTCGACGGGCAGCGGCGGCAGCTGGTTGTAGATCCACATCGGGTAGGTCTGCGCCAGGTTGGTGCGCGCCCAGGCGACGCCGCCGCGCGCCGGGTACAGCGAGCTGACCGTCGGTGCATAGTGGGCGCCGAACAGATCCAGGCTCTTATCGTACATATACGCGAGCAGCTCGACGAGGCCGGGCCCCAGGGGCTGGCCCTGGGGGTTCTTCACCAGGATCCTGAAGGTCTCTTTGGCGCCGGGCCGCAGCTTGTCGCGGAAGGTCGAGAACGCCAGGTGGAGCTCTTTATTGTCCCAGGGGACGGTGAGGCTCAGGTGCTCGCTCAGGTACTGGTGGTCGCGGACCATCCACACCACGATGCCCAGGCCCCCGCGCTCGGCCTCGGAGACGGGCAGCTCGACGAGCGCCGGGCTGCCCGCCGTGAGCGTCCGCCGCTCGCGCAGCATGCCGTCGCGGAACAGGTCCAAAAGCAGCGTCTGCTCGGGCAGGCCCGAGGTGACAAGCAGCCGCGCCGTCTCACCGACCCGCACCGAGGATTTCTCCAGCTGCACGACCAGCGGCGCGGCGATCGGCGTCTTGGGACCGGCGACGACGAACTCGCGCCAGGCCTCGGCCTTCTCGCCAAACTCGTCGGTCGTCTGGTAGCGCAGGCGGTAGGGCCCGGCGGCGAGCGCCGGCAGCTTCACCAGCGCCTCGCCTTTTTCGTCGTGGCTGAGCTGGCCGCTCGCCACCTCCTTGCCATCGGGCCAGCTCGCCAGCAGCGCCTCCAGCCGATAGTCCGGGGCCCAGCGCGGGCGCAGGCGATCCCCCGGGGTCGTATAGGGCGGCGCCTTGCCCTTCTGCACCACCTGGGGCTCTCGCAGCGGCAGCTCGGCCGGCGTGGCCGCGACCTTGGGCTGCTCCAGGGCCACCAGCTTGTAGGTCCCGCTGCCCGGCCGCGCGACGCCGTCGAGGCTCGTGCGGCGCACGGTGAGCAGCGACCCCTGCGCCGGCGCGGCGACGAAGCCGGTGTCCAGCTCGACGCTCGCCTGCACGGATACGAAGCCGAGCTGGAAGCTGCGGCTGGCCGAGCGGGTCTCGCCGCCCTCGTCGGTCAGGTCGGCGCTGAGCGCATACGTGTAAGTGACCGTCTTGTCCAGCCGCTCGTCGGCGGCCGGGGTGAACTGCAGGCTGAAGGTCCCGTCGGGCGAAAGCGGCGCCTTGCCCGCGGCGACGATCTGCCCCTCCGTGCTGCTGGTCGGCCGCCCCCACAGGTTCCACCACCAGGGGAAGACCACGACGCGAGTGACCCGCCAGCTCACCGCGCCGGCGGTCACCGGCAGGCCGAAGTAGTAGCGCGCCTCGCCGGTCAGCTGGGCCGGGCGGTTCAGACGCAGCGCCTGCGTCGGGTCCTTCAGGCTGACCTCGAACGTCGGGCGCTTGTACTCTTCGACCCGCACCTGGGCGCTGCCGTTGTGCTGCATGCAGCTCACCGACCACCTGCCGAGCAGCCGCCCGCTGGGGATGAGGAACTCGCCGGCGGCGGTGCCAAACTCGTTGGTGGTGACCTCCAGCTTGGCCACTTCCTGGTTATTGGGATCGCGCAGGTTGACGGTGAGCCGCGTCCCGCTGGCGACCTTGTAGCTACCCTGATCGGCGCGCCCGCGATAGGCGATGACCTTCCAAAAAAGCTTCTGCTGCGGGCGATAGATGCTGCGGTCGGTGAACACCAGCGACGCGCGCGTCTCGTTCGCCTCGCCATAGCGATACAGGGTGAAAAACTGCGGATCGAGGGAGATGTCGCCGCCCTTCTGGGCGACCAGGAACAGCGAGCCGCTGCTGTTCCCCTTGAACTTCACCTCGCCGCTGGCGCTGGTGGTCTGGGTCTCTTTGCGGGTGTGCGGCTTGCCGTAGTCGAACTGGTAAAGGGAGACCTGCGCTCCCGCCACCGGCTGACCGGTCCGGCCCGACACCACGGTCGCTGCGTGCTCCCCGCTGCGCTCGCGCGACACCAGGACCAGATCCGAGAGGATCAGGTTCACCCCGAGCACGCGGTTGTTGCTCTCGCCAAAGTCGGCCTGCGGCGAGGCGAGGATGACGTATGCCCCGGTGGCGGTGAGCGGCGGGGACACATAGGTCTGGTGCGTCCGGTAGTCCGGGGTCGGCGGCAGCTCGACCTTCCACTGCGCCGCCGGCTTGCCGCTCTTGAGGATCGCGCGGACCTGCTGGTCACCCCACAGGAGCTGGTAGTCGCGCGAGCTCTCGATGTGCTGCAGAAGGTTCCAGGCGTAGGCGCGGAAGTGGAGGACCGGGAGGTTTTTGTGAGTGACCAGCACCGAGCGCTGCTGCGGCGCGTCCAGGCCCATCGCGGTCAGGCCGAACTCGGGCGCGGCGAGCCCCTTGTAGATGCTCAGACACTGCTTGCCGCCGACGGTGTCGGGGTAGGCGCGCCAGCCTTCCATGGCCAGCTTGTAGGCGTGCGGCAGATCGTTCTCGTCGCTGACGAAGAAGCGCGCGAGCTGCGCCTGGCCGACCGCCCACCACGGCAGCGAGCGGTGCGCGGCCAGCAGCTCGGCCAGGGCGGCGCGGATGGCGGCGCGCTCGCGCTCTTGCGAGAACGCGCCGTGCAGGCGCTGCAGCCGCTGCAGGTGGGCCTCCAGCGCTGCCTCGCGGGCGCCGCGCCGGGTGTGCCAGCCCTCCAGATCCACCAGCGCGGCGTTCAGCTTGATCACCGGGTGCAGCGCCGGATCGTCCATCTTGACCGGCGCCGTGGTGACCGGCTGACCGCGCAAAAGCGCCGCGAAGTCGAGGCGGCTGACCTCGTCGTTCTGCTCCGGGCGCCAGGTCGCGCTGTTCGCCAGCTCTTCGACGAGCAGATAGGTCAGCGCGTCGCGCAGGGTGCCGCGCACCGCGTCGGGGTAGGTGCCCGGATCGAGGAACGGCTTGAGCTCGCCGAGCGGCTTCTGCTCGAGCTCCTCGCGGCGCACCCAGACGCGGGCGAAGGCCTTGAGCACCTCGGCGTAGATCTGCTCGGAGGTCCACGCCTTCAGGTCGACCGCTTCCTTGGAGTCGACCTTCTCGCGCTTGCCGATCTCCCACGAGTAGGCGTTGCGGTAGGTGGTCAGCGAGTGGGCGTAATAGAGCTCCAGGCTGGCCTGCGAGAGCAGATCCGCGGGCCACGGCTGCGCGCGCAGCGAGCGCACCGCGGACTCGTAGCCCGAAAGCCCGATCTGCAGCTGGACATCGCGGATGATCGCCTCGGTCAGATCCGCGGCGTTGTCCGCCTTCTGGGCGAGCTTGTGGATCTCGGCGACGACGCGGCGGGCCTCTTCGAACTTCTGATCCGCGGTGAGCTTGTCGACCTCGGACCACCTGGCAGACCTGGGCATGGGTTTCCTCGCAGGCAGCGGACTCGGGGCGCGGGCGGCCGGCGGCGCGGGGGGTCCCCCGGGGGCCGGCAGCTTCCCGGCGACCGAGGCCCGCTCGCTATCACGTCCGCATGACAGTCCGACGATGATAACCGAAGTGAGCAGCGGAAAAATCAGACCGACCAGGACCGGGTGCGGCTTGCGCTTCAGCATAGCCGCAGTCTATCGGAAAATCGGCGGCCTGCAGGTCCGACGTTAAGGCTGCCGCGTCGCCCGCATCGCCCAGCTGACCGGCGGCGCCAGCGGGGGA
>DAOMZC010000761.1:0-3739 GCA_035437965.1 Pseudomonadota bacterium | reverse complement strand
GCCTTGTGCGCCTCGACCGACGCCGCCGCGCGCAGCGCCGCATCGGCCACCACGTCGGCGGTCCCGCCGGCCTGCAGCCGCGCCTGCACGGTGGCGCGGAACGCTACGCTCGCGCACGCCGCGGCGCGGGCATGCTTCTTGGCGCTCGCATCGAGCGTCTTCGCCATCGCGTTCAAGTCCGCCGCGAAGTCGGCGTACGCCTTGTCCGCCGTCGCCGCCGCCGCCGAGGCATCGAGCGCCGCGTTCAGCTTCACCGCCGCCTCCAGCTGCGCATCGAACAGCGCCGACTGCGAGGTGGTGACGCCCACCGAAGCGTAGGCCATCACCTGAGCGCGCTGCGCCGCCGCCGTGGCCTCGGCCAGCGCCTTGATCTTCGCGTCGGCGTCGGCCGCCGCCTTCACCGCCACCGCGACGTTCTGGTTTATCCGCTCGCGCAGATCGACCGCGTTGCACTCGGCCACCGCCACGCCGCTCGCCGCCATCTTGGTCAGCACCGCCGCCTCGACCGAAGACTCGGTGTCCATCGGCGTCACGGTCATGGTCTGGCCGGCGCTGCCCGTGGTCTCCACGATCGCCGAGACCATCACGTTGCCCGCGGCGTCGAGGCCCTCGCAGATCAGCCGCTTCTGGCCCGGCGGCACCGCGAGCTCGTAGCGCCCATCGACCTTCACCTGCGCCTCGGCCATCACCGACAGGGTGCCGTTGGCGTTGAGCTGGCTGACCCGCACCTTGACGACCGCGGAGGCCGAGCCCGAGCCGCCCAGCGAGCCGCTGAGGATCCGCAGGCTCTGCGGCTGACTGCCGGCGCCGTCGGACACCCGGCCCTTGAGGGTGGCCATGCCGCTGGTGCCGCCGCCACACTCGATCGCGGTGGCCAGGAGCGTCGAGAACAGGAAGAGCTTAGTCGAACGTAAGTAGGTCTTCATAAGGGAACTCCTTTTCCAAAGCAGAGGATGCGGGCGCAGAAGGGAGCAACTGCTGTGCCGCCGCGAAGCGCGACTCCCCTGCCCCGAGCCCGGCGGCGCGTCGGTGAAACGAACGGGGGGAAATCGCTGCGGATTGTCTGCGCGAAAAGGGAATCAGGCGGCTCCCGGCAGCAGCTGAGCCGGCGGCGCGGCGGTAAGCTGTCCCGGGACATGCCCCGGACATGTACCCAGGCGCCTACCGCGACCCACGGTCGACTGCGACGGGCCCGGGGCTACGCGCTGGGGGCCGTCGCTGCCGGCAGCTCGTCGAGCAGGGCCGCCGCATCCTGCAGGTCGCGGGTCGTCAGGCCCTCGGTGAAGGCGGCGTAAAGCGGCTGCAGCAGGTCCCGCGCCGCGGCGGTGCTGCCGGTGCTCGCCAGGGTCCGCGCCAGGCTGGTTGCGGCGCGCAGCTCCCACGACCGCGCTCCCTGCGCGCGCGCGGTGGCCACGGCGCGCTGCAGGCAGGCAAGGGCCGCCGCCGGATCGGCGTCGGGCGCAAGCTGCAGCAGCTCGGCCTTGATCCGCCACAGCTCGGCCTCGTGAGCGCGCTCGTCGTTGCGCTCGGCCAGCGCCAGCGCCTCGGTGATGAGCGCCCGCCCTTCCGCCAGCTGCCCGCAGTGGCCGAGGCAGAGGGACATCATTCCCATGCAGTACGGCACGTTGAGCTGCCCGCCGAACGACGACCAGACGGCGACCGCCGGGCGCAGCAGCGCCAGACACTCGGCGTACTTGTGCTGCCCCAGCAGCGCCGCGGCCTTCCAGAACGGCCCGACGACGGCGTGGATCACCGGCAGCCGGTGCGCGTGCCCGAGCGCGATGGCCTCGTCGGTCTGCGCAAGGACCTGCTCGGCCTCGCGGCGGTAGGCGTAGCCGGCGGCCCCCCACGACAGCGCGAAAGCGAGGTTGAACGGGTGCTCGAGCCGGCGCGCCAGCAGGTCCTTCTCGGCAATCGCCCCGAGCGCCCGATCCGGAAAGCCGAGGATCCACTGCCACTGCGCCTCATAGATCAGCACCGCGACCTTGGGATCGTGGTTGATGAAGTGGCACAGGTGGCGGTGGCGGGCGAAGTCGTAAAGGGCCATGGCGCGCTCGCCGTACCGCTGCGCCGTAGCAAAGTCGCCCAGCCAGAAGTACGACACCGCGGCAGAGTAGCCGGCGAGCAGCGCGTCGACGTCATCCTTGTCGCCCACCGCGTCCATCATCTCCATGACCCAGTTCAGCGCCTGCCGGTGCTGCCCGCGGGTGAACGCGTTGACCCACAGCCCCCACAGGATCGAAGGCAGGCGCGCGGTCTCGCCGAGCTCCAGGCACAGCTCGTGCGCCCGCCGCAGCGTCGTGCCAAGCTCCGCCGCCGGCCACCCGTAAAGCGCCATGGTCGCCGTCCCAAGGGCGATCTGCAGCTCCAGCTCCTGGCGGTCGCGCGCGGGGCTCGGCGGCAGATCTTCAAGGAACGCCAGCCCCTTGCTGAGGTGCGAGACCGCCTCCACCATCGCGGTCGCGCGGATCGCCTCCTGACCGGCGGCCAGCCAGTAGGGCACCGCCTGCGCCGACAGCCCGGCCTGCGAGTAGTGATGCGCCAGGAGCGGACAGAAGCGGGCCAGGTCGAGGGCGTGGGTGTGCTCGTACCAGGCGGCCACCTGCTCGTGCAGCGGCCGCCGCTGCGCCCCCGGCATGAGGTTGTAGATCACCTCGCGGGTGAGGATGTTCTTGAAGCGGTAGGCGCGCTCCTTCTCGTTCTGCGCGGGCAGGATGAGGCCCGCCTGCTCCAGGTCCTCCAGCTCCTGCACCGCCTCGGCGACCACCGACTTGGGGGCCACCGAGAGGAGCAGCCGCAGCGGGATGTCGCGCCCGACCACGCTCGCCACCTTCAGCAGCAGCTGGTGCGGCAGCGGCAGGCGGTCCAGGCGGCTGGTGATCACGCCGTCGATGGTCTCGGGGAACGGGACCGCCTGCAGCTCGTCCTCGGTGCACAGCAGGGTGCACCCGCCGCCCTCGAGGCGCACCACGCCCGAGTCGCGCAGGGCGTAGGCCAGCTCCTCGGTGAACAGCGGGTTGCCGGCCGCCCGGCGGCAGATAAGCTCGGTGACGACCTCGGGCACCCGGGTGGCGCCCAGGCACTGCGCGATGAGGGCGGCGCTGTCGGCGGCGCCGAGCGGCAGGAGGTGCAGCTGCTCGGTGCCCGGCGCGGCGCCCAGGCGCTGCAGCGCCGGCGGGAGCGGGGCCATCGGCCGCGTCGTCACCACCACCAGCATGTTGGTCAGGTGGCGCAGGACCACCTCCAATAGCTCCCACGACACCGAGTCGAACCACTGCGCGTCCTCGAGCACCAGCAGCGTCGGCGTGGCGCGGCCCAGGCCGGAGAGCAGCTGGGCCCACAGCTCGTGGGTGCGCTCGACGCGGACCGGCTCGGGCATGGCGTCGGTGAGCTCGGTCTCGGGCAGGCGCAGCGTCAGCAGGCCGTTGAGCAGCGGCAGCTGCGCCTCCAGCTCGGGCTCGTCGGGCAGGCAGCGCCGCAGCGCCGCCAAGAGGGCCGCCGGATCCTCGTCGGGGCGCGGCGACAGCGGCAGCTGCCGGCCGAGGCGCCGCCAGGGGTGGTAGGGCGTGGTCTGCTCGATGGCGTCGGCGCCGCCGAGCAGCGGGCTCACCCCGAGCTCCTGACCGCGCCGGCACAGCTCGTCGACGAGCAGGGACTTGCCGATGCCGGCCTCGCCCTCCAGCACGACCGTGGTCAGGCCGCCGCGGGCCAGCAGCGTCCGCAGGTGCTCCACGAGCCG
>DAOMZC010000760.1:0-3742 GCA_035437965.1 Pseudomonadota bacterium | reverse complement strand
GGCCGCTCCACAGGTTGCAGCCGGTGAAGCGGCAGAACACGGCGGCGCGGCCGGCGTTGCCGCCTTCGCCCTGGAGGGTGTAGAAGAGCTCCTTGACGGCGTAGCTCATGGCCGCGCCTCGGGCGCCGACGCCGCCGCGGCGACGTAGGGGGCAGGGTCGCGGTGTCCGCTCTGCGCGAAGCCGGCAAGGCGCAGCTGGCACGAGTCGCAGCGCCCGCACGCCGCCCCGTCGGACCGCGGGTCGTCGCAGCCGCGCGTCAGACCGTAGTCGACCCCGAGCGCCAGCCCGCGCCTGATGATCTGCGCCTTGGACAGCTTCAATAGCGGCGCGTGCACCCGCAGCCGGCGCCCCTGCACGCCGGCGCGCGTCGCCAGGTCGGCGAGGCGCTGGAAGGCGCGCAGGTACTCGGGGCGGCAGTCGGGGTAGCCGCTGTAGTCCACGGCGTTGATGCCGAGGAACAGGTCGGCGGCGCCGAGCACCTCGGCGTAGGCCAGGGCGTAGGACAGAAAGATCGTGTTGCGCGCCGGCACGTAGGTGATCGGAATGTCGCCCGCCTGCCCGAGCTCGGTCGGCGGGCGGTCCTTGGGCACCGCCAGCTCGGCGGTCAGGGCCGAGCCGCCAAAGACCCGCAGATCGATGTCGATGATCACGTGGCCGGCGGCCCCCAGCTGCGCGGCGACCGCCTGCGCGGCGGCGATCTCACCCTGGTGGCGCTGCCCATAGCGAAAGCTGAGCGCGTACGGCAAAAAGCCCTGCGCCTTGGCGATCGCCAGCACCGTCGTCGAGTCGAGCCCGCCGCTGAGCAGCACCACTGCTCGCGGCGGACCGGCAGGGGCAGAAGCGGCAGCGGCTCCCCGACCGGCGCGCGCCGTCGGCTTCGCGGAACCAGCAGGTTTGGCAGACTTGGCGGACTTGGGAACGGCAGTCATGGCGCGACATATCCATCGCAGTTGGCTCGGGCCGTCAAGTTCCTACCCCGGGGCGGTCGCGGTCGGCGCTCTGCGAGCTCGGTCCAGGCTCCCACCTGGGGGGGTGAGCCCCACCCAGCTTTTCCGTCGCTAACAGCGTAATTTTGTTGTGGAAAGCCACCCCGGAAGTGGTGTTAAGTGCGAGCGGAATTGACACACTGACTGCGCATGGGCTTCCCCGTCGGAAGATCGGACCAGCGGGGCCCTTGAGCCAATCAGGCTTATCCCAGAGTTTGGGAAGCCGACCGATCGCGCCGTCATCGCCCGGAGACCACGCCATGCCTAGACGCCGGATCGCTCTGTTTGCCGACGGCGGATTCCTCGCTCACACTACGCGCGTCCTGGAGGTGGGGCGGGCGCTGTCGCGGAGCTATGGTCACGAAGTCCACTTCTGCTGCACCGGGCCGTACGCGCGGCTCCTGCGGGAGGCCGGCTTCGCCGTGCACCCGGTCTACACCGTCGACCGCGAGGTGACGCTGAAGCTGGCGCGGCGCGCCGGGCTGTGTGACCTGCGGTGGTGGCGCGATGTCGCCGAGCGCTCGGTGCGCTCGGACATGGAGGCGATCGCGGCGATCGGCCCGGATCTGGTCGTCGGCGATCTGCGCATGTCGCTGGCCACCAGCGCGCGCGCCGCCCGGGTGCCGTACGTCGCGGTCACCAACGCCGCCTGGACCAGCCGCTTCGCCGAGGAGATCCAGGTCCCCGAGGGGCACCTGTCCGAGCGGCTGCTCGGGCGGCGGGTCGCCAAGGCGCTGTTCCCGACGGTCAAGCGAATCCTCTTGTGGTACTGGGCGCGCGGCTTTGACGGGGTGCGCAAGCGGCTGGCGCTGCCGCCGCTCGGCTCGCTGCATGATCTCATCGAAGGCGACATGACGCTGCTCGCCGACCTGCCCGAGTACTTCCCGGTGAAGAACCCGCCGCCGAGCTTCCGCTACGTCGGCCCGATCCGCTTCCGCGAGGCGCTGCCGCGGCCGATCTGGCTCGGGCGGCTGGCCAAGGATCGGCCCACCCTGTACTTCACGATGGGCTCGTCCGGCGACGCCAGCTTCTTCAGCGAGGCGATTCGGGTGTTCGGCGGCACCAACTACCAGGTGCTGATCACCACCGCCGGGCTGCCGGGCAAGCTGTTTTCGCAGTACGACAACGTCTATGTCGAGGAGCTGGCCGACGGCGACTCGCTGATGGCGGCCTCGCACCTGACGATCACCCATGGCGGCAACGGGACCATCTACCAGGCCCTGGGCCAGGGCGTGCCGGTCATCGGCATCCCGACCATGTTCGACCAGGAGCTCAACCTGCAGCGCGTCGAGGCGCTCGGGGCCGGGCTGCGGCTGCCGATGCGCGAGTGCCGCGCCGAGCGCCTGCGCGCCGCGGTCGAGACGATCCTCGGAAGCCCCGGCTACGGCGAGTCGGCGCGGCGGCTGCAGCGGCGCATCGGCGGCTTCGACGGACCGCGCGGGGCGGCGCTGCACATCGAGCACTTCCTGCTCACCGGTGATCCCGCCGCCCGCCCGGCCGAGACCCGCGAGCTGCGCGAGCCCCGCCACGACCTCCGCCCGGAGACCCGAGTCGCCGCCCTCGAGGCGACCGCCGAGGCCGCGGCCGTGCTGGAGCGCCAGGCCCTGTAGACCGCGGCGCCGGTCGCGCGCCGCCCACCCCGGAAAACCGCTCGCTGCCTGCCGCCCCCGCGCAGCGGCTCCCGGTCGACCGGCTCGCCCGCGGGGCGAGCGCGGGTGACCGGAGTTTGACTCTGCCGGGCCGGAGTTTAGAATCCTGCCCATGCCTCCAGCGCAGATCCTGCTCGTCGACGATGATCCGTGGATTGTGCGCATGGTGACTTCCGTGCTCAGCAAGCGCGGCCACCGCGTTTACGCGGCCAGCGACGGCGAAGAGGGGCTGGAGCGGGCGCTCGCGCTGCGCCCCGATCTGATCATCAGCGATGTCATGATGCCCAAGCTCGATGGCTGGGCGCTGCTCCGCGCCCTGCGTACCCACCCCGAGCTGGCGCAGACCCCGGTGCTGCTGCTCACCGCGCTGTCGACCGACGAGGATCGCATCCGCGGCCTGCGCCTGGGCGCCGATGACTACCTGCCCAAGCCCTTCCGTTTCGAGGAGCTCGACCTGCGGGTCGCCAGCACCCTGCGCAAGCGCCGGGAGCCCGAGTCCGGCCCGGTGAGCGGCAAGCCGCGGTCGGCGGCCCCGGCGAGCTCGGGCGGCGCCCCGCACAGCGAGGGCGACGGCGGCACGCTGTCCGGGGTGCACGGCTCGCTGGAGCAGCTGAGCCTGGGGAGCCTGCTGTCGATGATCGAGATGGAGCGCAAGAGCGGCATCCTGGTCGTGCAGCGCGGCGCCGAGACCGGCCGCCTGGTCTGCCGGACCGGGCGGGTGCTGGCGGCCGAGCTCCTGTCCCCGGGACGCGAGGGCGATCCGCGGCCGCCCGAGCGCGGCGTCGCGGTCATCTACCAGCTGCTCACCTGGCCCAGCGGTCGCTTCGACTTCACCGCCGGCGAGGTCCACGCCGACGACGAGATCGGGACCCAGATCACCCACCTGCTCATGGAGGGGGCGCGGCGCCTGGACGAGGCCGAGGCCGAAGCGGCGGCCGAAGCGGCGACGGCGCCCGCCCTGAGCGAGCCGCGGGTGTGACGGCGGACGGGCCCAAGCGGTGATGCCGGCGAGCCTCCTTTTGCCGAGTCGGTCCGCGCGGCGGCGCTGCCGCTGGCCGGGCGTCGCCCTCGTGCTGGCGGCGGCGACCGGCAGCGCCCAGGCGCAG
>DAOMZC010000759.1:0-3742 GCA_035437965.1 Pseudomonadota bacterium | reverse complement strand
GCGAGGCGGCGTGGGCCCCGGCGGGCTTTCGCCAGCCCGGCTCCCTCTACTACTACCACCCGGGGGGACGGACGCTGATCCTGTGCAACGAGCCGTATCACGAGCTGGCGGTGCGGCGCGAGTCGCTGCTCAGCGTCACCCCGACCCCGGTGAAGCTCACCCCGCGCTGACTGCAGCGCCTGGCCTCAGGACCGCGCCTCGGCGAGCAGCGCCCCCGGCCCTGGCGCCCGCACCCGCTGCACCCGCCCGCCGCCACGCGCCTGCTCGCGCAGGGCGGCCTCGTACCCGAACATCACCCGCTCTTCTTCCGGCGTTGCGTGGTCGTAGCCGAGCAAGTGGCAGAGGCCGTGCACCGACAGGTGCACGAGCTCGTGCAGCAGGTCATGGCCCTGGGCCGCCGCCTGGCGCTGCGCCGTCTCGACCGAGATGATGATGTCGCCGAGCGGCTCGGGCACGCCGGCGGGCAGCGGGGGCCGCGCCGCGGGCGCGCCCGGCTCCCGCTGGGCGAAGGACAGCACGTCGGTGGCGTGATCCTCGCCGGCGTACTCAAGGTTCAGCGCGTGCAGCTCGCGGTCGTCGGACAGGGTCAGGCAGACCTGCACCGCCACGAGCTCGGCGGCGCGCATCGCCCGCTGCAGCTGCCGGCGTACCTCCCGCCGCAGCTCCTGCGGGAGCGCGGCGGTGACGAGCGGCGGCAGCGGCCGCCGCACAACTAGACTGAGCATGGAGCACCTGCGAGGACAGCGAGACAGGGGTGGGCTGCAGAGGGCAGGGGACTAGTACTTCAGCGTGAAGCCGATGCGGCCGTAGATGCCGATGTCTTCGATCGGATAAAAGCGGCTGAACTTGTCGGTAAACAGCTGCCGCACCTTCTGGCCCGGAGGCACCCCTTCGAAGATGAAGAACATGCTGGCCTTGGGCGACAGGGCCACCTCGGCGATGGCCTGCAGGATGAAGCGGGCGGCGGTGAAGCGCTCCAGGACGCCGGTGCCGTCCACCTGGTAGTTCACGTCGGTCGGGCGGTAGGACGGCGACCGGGTCTTGCCCCCGGTGACCGGGTCATAGCCGACCGCGTCGTAGATTGGGTTCGGCAGGCTGGCGCTGCCATACGAGCGGCCGACGCAGCGATCGCCGGTGTGCTCGGCGCCCTTGATCGGATCGCCCAGGGCGACAAAGCCGGCCTGATCGCCATTGTACTGCGCGGTCAGGGTGTCGGTCGCCGGGCAGTAGCGATCGGTGTAGACCTGCAGGTACGGGCGCGCGGTCAGCTTGACCAGGTTGCCGGCGATGAGAGTGATCGGCAGGCCGAGCTCCCAGGTGAAGGTGTTGCGACCGCGCGGGCCGCCGCCGCCACCGAGGTAGGTGTTGATGCCGAGGGCGAACGGGCCCTTCTGCAGGAACTGGAAGCGGAGGTTGGCGCCGACGTTGGTGTCCGAGTACAGGTTGGTGCGGAACTCGGCCCCGACATCCAGGCCGATGACGCCCACGGGCTCGAGCTTGGCCTTGAGGGCGCCGACGGTGAGCCGCAGGTTCGCGAAGTACGGGTAGCCCGCGGCGACGTCGCCGGTGAAGTGCCCGGCGTCATGGACGATGGCCGAGAACGACGAGAGCGAGCGCTGCAGCGCGATCTGGTCGATCGGCTTGGGCTGCGGCGGCCGCATGATGTGGCTGACGTTGACCGTATCGCCAGCAACGACGTTGACCGTATCGCCGACCGGCTCAAAGCCTTGTATCGTCAGCTCGTAGGTGTGCGGGCCGGCCGGCACGTTCTCGCGGGTGAGCGGGGTCTGCCCGATGAGCGCCCGGTCGAGCATGACGTAGGCGCCGCGCGGCTCGCTGGCGAAGTAGATCTTGCCGACGTTGCGCAGCTCGAGGGTCACCGTCTCGGTGGCGCCGGGGGCGACCTGCAGCTCGCGCGTGATCTGGCCGAAGCCCTCCTTCTTGACCACGACGATGACCTTGCCCGAGGCGACCTCGACGCCCTGATCGGACAGCGCCGCCGACTCGTCGATCTTGCGGCCGTTGATGAAGTACTGGGCGCCGTCGACGGGGTTACTCATGATGACGCGCACCACGCCGATGCGCTTGGTGGTGTTGTCGCCGTCCAGGTCGATGCGCTCGACCCGCGGCTTGCCGGCCTCGACCTCGACGATCTTGGTCAGCGGCTTGTGCCCCTTGGCCTGCACCGTCAGCGAGTGCTGACCCGGCGGCACGTTGATCGGGGTGCCGGCCTGGCCCTTCTGCGCGCCGTCGATGAAGATCTCGACGTCGGGGATGTTGCTCACCACCATGATCGAGCCCTGCGCCGGCGGCGGCGGGGTGGTCTGGGCGAAGACCTTGGTCTGCTGATTGCCGGCCACCCGCACCGTCTGCCGCCACGGCGGCGCGCCCGGCTCGGCGCGGCGGACCTCGACCAGGTGCTCACCCTCGTTCAGGTTGTCGACCACGACCGGCGCCTGACCGCGCGGCTGGCCGTCGACCAGGACATCGGCGGGCACGTCGGCGGCGATGAGCATGGCGCCCACCCGCTGGTCGGCCTGCATGGTGACCCACACCGGCCGCGTCTCGGCGGCCTTGATCTCGACGGTCTCGGTGTAGGCCTTCTGGCCGGGCTTGCGGATCTCGACCAGGTGGCGGCCGGGCGGCAGATCGACCAGCACCGGCACCACGCCGGCGGGCGCGCCGTCGACGAACACCTCGCCGCCCTTGGCCCCGTCGTTGGTCGCCGGGAACTTGATGTCCAGGCGCGCCGGAGCCTTCTCCAGCGGGTAGGTCAGCTTCTGGGCGACCGAGACGCTTATCTGCTGCTCGAAGCGCTTGTGGCCGTCAAGCTCCAGGACGAGCTTGTGCTGGCCCTTGGAGATGCGGACCTTGAAGTTCGGTCCCGACTGCCCCTGGAGCGCGCCGTCGATATAGACGTTCGCGCCAGGCGGGATCGAGTCGATGGTCATCCGTGGCGCGACCTGCGCCAGCGCCGGATGGGCGATGGCGCACAGCGCCACCAACAGGGCATACGCCAGGATCCGAATTGGGCTCTTTGGCATCGGTCTACGTTCTCCCACTCGAAGAATCTTCGCTAAGACAATTTTCAGGGGGTGACCCGGGGGCCGCCGTGCCGCCGCCGCTGGGCGACGGGACGCAAGCTGCGGACGCTATGGACGCTTTTACGATCCAAGGGCTCGGGGCCAGGGGCTCGGGGGTAGTCACTTAGGGGTCACCGGGGCCAGCTTTTCGGGCCGCAAGCAGCACATAGGCTGCACAGCTATTAGCCCCAATTTCATCAAAACTTGTGGCCAGGTTCAACAGCGCGTTTTGGCGGGCCGGCTTCTCGGGCTGGCTCAGGCCCCGCTGCCCGTCCGCTGCAGCGACTTTTTAAGCAGCGTCCCCATCACCCCGAGGGCGCACAGCATGAGCACCGCGGTGCAGCCAGAGTCGACCAGCGCCTGGGCGCGACTTGGCAAGCGCAGGAAGTTATTGAAGATCGACTCCCAGCCGGCGACCAGCGTCGTCGTCCCCACCGCGACCATCGGCACCGCGGTAAGCAGCGCGTAGCGCCGCCGCTGCGGGTGCATGCGCAGGATGACCGCCGTACCCACCGCCAGCGCCGTCGCCGACAGCAGCTGGTTGGCGATGCCGAGCAGCGGCCACAAGGTGGTAATGGTGCCCGTATACAGGACGCCGCCCCACATCGCCACCACCAGGAGGGACGCCACCCACACCCCCGGCTTGAAGTCATGGCGCT
>DAOMZC010000758.1:0-3744 GCA_035437965.1 Pseudomonadota bacterium | reverse complement strand
AAGTGGTGGTTCTGGACCGCGACCGGCGCTGCCCTCGCCGCTGTCGGCCTGGGCGTCGGCCTGGGCGTCGGCCTATCCCAGGGCAGCACGGCGCCTTATCGGGAGGTCACTTTTCAATGACGACTTCACGCAAAAGCCGGGTCCGTTCCGGCCTGCTCCTGACCGCGGCCCTCCCCGGGCTCCTCGTGGCCACCGACTGCCGCCAGCGCGAGGTCTGCGAGGATGTGGTCGGCCCCTGCCTGGCCCTGCGGGTCACCGGGCCGTCCGCCCCCGGGATGTACGATGAGCTGCGCACCGCGCTGCAGCTCGACGCCGCCGCGCCCACGCGCACCGGCTCGACGACCGGCGACATCCAGCTGCCGCTGACCCTGCGCGTCGTGCCGCCCGCCGGCGTCCTGCCGAGCACCGTGCGCAGCGTCCAGGTCGCCGGCCTGGCCGCCGGCACCGAGGTCGCGACCGCCCAGACCCCCACCGGCTTCACCTGGGCCGACGACGAGCACGCGAGCGTAACGCTCGAGCTCGTCCCCCCCGGCGGTGGCACCGACGGCGGGCTCCCGGCCGACCTGAGCGGCGCCCCGGCCGATCTCGCCGGCCCGCCGGCCGACCTCGCGGTCCCGCCGACCCCGACGCTGAAGTGGGCCGCCGAGCCGAACCCCAGCGGCAAGAACGAGCTCTACCACGTATGGACCGGCAGCGGCACCCAGGTCCTGGTCGTCGGCAGCGCCGGCACCGCCCTGCTACGCCAGTCGACCGGCAGCTGGACTGCCGAAGCCACCGGCACCACCAGCGATCTCTACGGCGTCTTCGGCATTCCCGGCGGCAGCGTGTGGGCGACCGGCCAGAACCCCGGCGCCTGGCGGCGCGACGGCAACAGCGGAAAGTGGCTGCCCGATCAGGGCGGTCTGGCGCTCGGGCCGCAGGCCACCGTGTGGGCGGTCACCACCGGTGCCACCGCCGGCGAGGTGTGGGCCGGCAGCGACGACGGCAAGGTCTGGCACCGCACCGGCAGCCCGCTCGCCAACGGCAGCTGGCAGTCCGAGCAGGCGCTCCCGGCTGGCGTCACCATCTACAGCGTCGCCTACAGCGACGGCGCCGTGTTCGCGGTCGGCCAGCACGGCTACGCCGCCGTGCGCAAGGACACCGGCAGCGGCGCCCGCTGGCAGCCCGCCTTCCAGTACTCGGCGCTGGCCGGCACGACGATGGGCCACGACGATGGCCTGTACGGCGTCTTCAGCTTCGATCGCAACACCGCCGTGGCCGTCGGCTCCAAGGGCCTGCTCGTGCGCTACACCGCCGGCGCCTGGCAGACCGCCCCGCAGACCATCGACCCCGGTGGCAACGAGTTCAACGCCGTGTGGGGCACCGCCGCCGGACGCGTCTGGGCGGTCGGCTACGAAGGCCTCATCGTCCGCGTCAGCGGCGCCACCGCGACCACCCTGCGCACCGACAACAACCAGAGCCTCTACGGCATCTACGGCCGCAGCGAATCCGACATCTACGCCGTGGGCAGCAGCCTCGGCGGCTTCAGCCTGATCCTGCACGGCCAGCCCTGACCCTTCCGTGCCCAGTCGTGGGGCCGACCGGAGATCCTTTTTTGTCCGCGCAGTGGGCAAAAAAGGATCGCAGGGAAGGGGGGCCCCACGACGGGGCAGCCCGAGACCCGCCCGAGAAGCCAACAAACCCGCCCCGCGCAGCGCGAAAAGCTCCGCCCCCGGCCGCTACTTCTTCGTAAGTACGAACACCAGCAGCCCGACCGCCATCAGCAGGAAGATCGCCAGCAGCACCCACGGCAAGAGCGGCTTCTGCGCCGGCTTGCTCACCGAGTTGGCGGCCGAGTTCTTCGCCGGTAGCCCCGAGGCCGACTGGCTGCTCTGCGGGATCTGCGGCTGCGAGCTGATCCCCGGGCTCGAGTGGGCCGACATCGCCTGCATCGGCGGCGGCGTCGGCCGCATCCCGAGCAGCGGATTGGGGAACTGACCCGTCGTCGGCGAGTTCGCCGTAACGAGCTTGTTCGGCGAGGTGTTGTTGGGCGGCGTCTTGTTCGTCGGCGTGCGGTGAATCGGCGACACCGCCGAGGCCGGCGTTGCGCCCGGCGAGGTCGAGGTCACCGGCGGGATCGAGGTCGCGGTGTTGCGGGCGCGCATCCGCCCCCCGCCTTCGCCCGCCGCCGCAATCTCGCGCATCGTCTGCTCGTAGCTCGGATCGCCCAGCACCTTCTTCGCGTTGTTGAGGAACGCGAAGTACGACTCCTCCATGTCGTCGAACTCCATGGGTCCGTCGCACTCATCGCAGCGGCAGGTCGGCGCCGTGGTGATGGGCGCCTGCGACAGGAGGTCGCGGGTCTCAAGGCGCAGGAGCTTCTCTTTCTCGCAGCGCGGGCAGTAGTAGGGCGCGTAGAAGCTCTTGACGATGCCCCCGGCCGTGAAGTTGTGGACCAGGTTGATCTGCGCAACGATGGCGGGCGAGCAGCTGACGAACACCGGCCGCGCCCCGTTCTTCTCGATGCGCCCGAGCCAGTTTACCCAGTCGCGCACGCCGCACGAGTTGATGCGGTCAATCTCGGAGAGATCCAGGACCAGCGGGCCGCCCGCGAGCTTATTTTCCAGGCTCACCAGCTCGTTGTCTTCGTCGACCACTCCGACCAGTTTGAGGGTAGAAACCCCGTCGCGAGACGTCAGCTCGGAGCCAAACTTAGCGCCCATGTTCTAATCCGCCCCTTGGGGGAATGACCACCACCTAATCAAAACAAGAATACCGTTTTATTTGCCGAGATTACAAGCGCGATGTGTCGGCAAGGGCGATGGTGATCTCATGATAACTGTCTGACAAGTAGTACCGCGCTAGCTCGGTACCGCCAAAAACCTGTCCTAACAGAATGCCACTATTTGAGTCCGCCGGGTTTGCAGGATCTGCAGGATTTAGTGGCTCGCCGGTCTTTTGTCGCTTGGCCAGCTCGCTATTAAGGGCGCCGAGCGCGGTCAGTCCGCTTAGCCCGGGGACCGCCGCGTCCAGATCCTGACCCTGCGCGCGCGCCATCATATAGATGGTGGCCACTATATCGTCGGCTGCCAAGAGGCCGGCGCGGTCGGCGCACAGCGGCAGGACGCTCAGGCACTCTTGAATGGTGAGCGGAGCGGTGCTGCTTCCCGCGGGCGTACCCGGGGCGGTCACCCCGTCATGCGATGAGTCTTTGGGCGCCGCGCGGGCGATGCGGATGTCGGTGATGGCCTCCTGGGCGGCGGGCGAGAGCAGCTGCCAGAAGTCCTGGGTCGCGGCGTCGAACTCGGCCGGCGGGGCGAGCAGCGCCGTGGCCAGGCGCACCACGCGCTCGGCCTCGCTGTCGGATAGCCGCAAAAGCGACGCGTAGCCGCAGCTCAGCGGCTCCAGGGCGCGCCCGAGCAGGTAGCGCAGCTCGGCGTCGGGGCGCAGGAGCGCGCTCACCGCCAGGACGATCACCTGCAGCGGTCCGGGGCGGCTGCCCGGCTGGGTCACGGTCAGGCTCTGCACGAAGCCGGGCACGTGCTGGGCGACCAGCACCAGCACCGAGTCCTTGGCGAAGCCGAACAGCCGCTCGACGCCGGCCAGGCACTCGCGGAAGTCGGCCGTGGTCGGGCCTGTCGCCAGCGGCATGGTGTCGAAGGGCAGCGGCCACGGCGCCGGGAACAGGTGGTCGATGCCTTCGCGCATCGCCAGGAGCAGGTCGAGCAGCTGCGAATCGATGAGCACCCGTGGCAGGAGCCGGCT
>DAOMZC010000757.1:0-3745 GCA_035437965.1 Pseudomonadota bacterium | reverse complement strand
CTGGACCGCGGGGTGCTCGTCGGGCAAAAGCTCGGCGAGGTCGGTGTGCAGCTCGAGCCCGGCGATCGGGTAGATGGCCAGCACGCCGAGGAGCAGGAAGAAAAGGAGCAGGCGCCCGGGGTGGCGGGCGCAGAGCTCGACGTAGCGCCGCAACAGCGGAGTCGTCCGCCGCGGCACCCGCCCGCTCGGGTCCTCGGCGGCGGGGAGCTCGGAGAGCTGGGTCATGTCTTCACCTCCATGCGAGCCGCGCAGGCGGCGACTTTAGAGGCTCGGGGGCCGCGCCCGCAAGGACCCTTGCCAGGGCGGGCGGCGCTTGCGATAGCTAGGCCCATGCGGACCTCGCTGCGGACCTTTTTGAGCTACCTGATGGTGGTCGTCACCATCGTCGGCAACGGCCTGCTCCTGCCGCCGCGGCGCCGCCGTGGCCGGTAAGACCCGGGCCCGACCGGGACCCGACGGGCGGCGACCGGGACCCGACGGGCGGCGACCGGGACCCGACGGGCGGCGACCGGGGCCCGGTGGGCGGCGACCGAGACCCGCTGGGCGCCGACTATCGGAGGGGCTCCGGCGAGCGCTGGCCGTCGTCCCGGGCGCGGTAAAGGTCCGCGTCGCGCTGAGCCTGCTGGCGGCGCTGGGCGGGCTCGGGCTGGGGCTGTGGGGGCTGCGGCGCTGGCCGGGGCTGCAGGCGATGACGGCGGCGGCGCTGCTGCTCGCGGGCGGGTATGCGGGGTGGTGCCGCTGGCCGCGCTGGCGGTGGGGCCTTGACCCCACGTGCCTGGCCGAGCAGCCGCAGCCGCGCGGCCAGCGGCTGCGGCTGAGCTTTGATGACGGCCCGACCCCAGGCGTGACCGAGGTGGTGCTGGAGCTCCTCGGGCAGGCCGGGGTCAGCGCCGCCTTCTTCGTCCTGGTCGGCAAGGCCCGCCGCCACCCCGCGCTGATCCGGCGGATCGTCGCCGGGGGCCACACCCTGGGGCTGCACGGCGAGGATCACCGGCTGCCCTACGGACGCACCGCCGACGAGCTGACCGCGGTGCTCGGTCGGGCGCGCGCCGAGCTCGCCGAGCTCGCCGGCCAGCCGCTCGCCCGGATCGAGCTCTATCGGCCCAGCCACGGCATCAAGACGCGGGCCCTGGTGCAGGCGGTGCGGCGCGCCGGCCTGCGCCTGTGCTTCTGGGACTACGGCGTCTGGGACACCGATGCGCCGCCCCCGGCGGTGCTGCTGCGCCGGCTGCGCGCCGTGACGCCGCGGCCGGGCGAGTCGCCGCCGGGCCCGACGATCCTGCTGCATGACGGCCTGGGTGACCTCGCCGCTGTCCCGCCCCACGCAGCGTCCTTGACCGCGGCGCTGCGGCAGTGGCTGGCCGAGCTCCCGCCCGCGGCTCCGTCCGCTCCCGAGACCCCTGATTCCCCGGCGCCGGCTTTACAAAACTTTACGCCCAGCCAACACACTCTTTAATCGCGCTCTCTACCTTGAGAACCAGAGACGAGCGGACGCGGGTCCGCAAGCTGAAACCTCTGGAGGAACTCATGTGTGGAGCACTGATTTTCGGGCTGATCTTTGGCGCGCTGACTCTGCGGGCGATGAAGCGCTGGGCCTTCTACCACCACGGCGGCGGCTGCGGCGCCGGCGGACCGGGCTTTCACCACGGCTGCGGACCGCACGGCGGGCATCGCGGACGGCGCTTCATGTACTACCGCTGGGGCGGCGCGGGCGGCGGCTGGGGCGCCGGACCCTGGGGCGGCCATCCGGGTCATCATGACCATCCGGGCCACCGCGGCTACGCCGGCCACGGCGGCTACGACGCGCAGGACAACCCCTTCGGCATCCGCGGCGCGGCGCGTCCCGCCAGCAAGCCCATCGCCGAGGTCCTGCGCAGCCTGGAGCTCAACGAGCGGCAGCAGCAGGAGGCCACCCCCGTGCTGGCCCTCGCCCACGAGTGGCTGGGCCCGTCCGGTCCGCGCATCGAGGCGGCGCTCCTCGCCGTGGCCGCCGAGCGCTTCGAGCCGGTGCTGGTGGAAGGACTCCTGGGCGACGCCCCCGAGCCCGTTCAGCGGGAGATCGTCGAGGGCCTGGAGCACCTGCACACCATCCTCATCACCGAGCAGCGTGAGCAGCTGCGCACCCAGCTGTCGCGCAGCAGCAAGGCCGCACCGACCCCCCCGCCGGCTAGCGGCACGAGCACTCCGTAGCTGACCGCAAGCAATCCTCCTTCCTGCTGACCCTCCCGGGATTTCGCTGCAGGCTCACGCGCCTGAACAGGAGTCCCGGGTCCTCTGTTCCCACCCCAGCCCAGACGCCCACCGGGCCGCGCCGCGCTCCGCTCGTGAGCAGGCGCCCGGGGGTCTATCCTCAAGCCGCAGACTGCCCCTACTATGGACTCCCAGGAGACCACGGAGTGATGCTGCGGACATGCAACCAAGGACCCGCCGCGCGGCAGAGCGGGCAGAGCGCGCGGCGCGGCGAAGCGGGCACCGCTCGCCCGGTCGCGGCGCGCCGGCGGAGCTGGGTCGTCCTGGCGGCCCTGGGGCTCCTGCTCGGCCTGGGAGCGCTCGGACGCGCGGCGCCGGCGGCCGACTTCCCGGCCGAGCCGCTGCTGGAGGAGTCCTCACTACGCGTCGAGTCCGGCGAGCACACGGGCCCGGTGACCAGCATCGCCACCACGCCCAGCGGCGACTACGTGGTGACCGCGTCCGAGGATCGTACGGCGCGGGTGTGGGACGGGGCCACCGCCGCGCTCCTGCGCACGCTGCGCCCACCGAGCCTGGCCACCGGGTCCGAGGGGCGCCTTTACGCGGTGGCGATCTCGCCCGATGGCGCGCTGGTGGCGACCGCGGGAGTGACGCGCTTTTTCTCCGGCGGCGAGCAGCGGAGCAGCGCCGTGTACTTGTTCGACCGCAGCAGCGGCGCGCTCGTCCGCATGCTCCCGGGCGCGGTGAACAGCTTTTCCCCGGAGCAGGTCAGTCGGCTCTGCTTTTCCCGCGATGGTCAGCGGCTGGTGGTCGGCCATGCGCGCACCGCGTCCATGGTCTTCGAGGTCCCAAGCGGGCGCGTCCTGGCGGCGAACCTGGAGCCCCAGCGCGAGCTGCTCGACGCAGATTTCGACGCGGCGGGGCGGCTGCTCCTGACCTTCAACGGCGGCGTGCTGCGGCTACTCGATCGCCAGCTGCGGCAGATCGTTGAGGTCCAGCTGGGCGACCGCCGGCCGCTGCGCGCGCGCTTCTCACCCGATGGGACGCAGGTGGCGGTGCTGCACACGCAAGGGGCGCGGGTGGAGCTGCGCGCCGGCAAGGACCTCAAGCGGCGCTCCGACCTCGCCGGCAGTGAGCTCGCCGCCGAGGCGCAGCTCACCAGCCTGGTGTGGAGCGCCGATGGCAAGAGCCTGCTGGCGGGAGGTCAGCTGCCCGAGCAGCCGGCGATGCTGTGGCGCTGGCCGCTGGCCCGGGGGGGAGCAAGGAGCGAGTTCGTGCTAGGCCCGGAGCCGCCGCTGGAGCTGGCCACGCGGCCGGGCGGCGGGGTCCTGTTCGCCACCGCGGAGCCGAGCTGGGGCGCGGTGGACGGCGCCCTCAAGGTGGTGCAGCGTAGTGGCGGGCGGCACCCGATGGCGGACCAGCCCGAGGCGCTGCTCGTCGATGCCAGCGGCGAGCAGGTCGAGCTGCTGCCGAGCCCCGCGACGCGGGAGGCGGTGCGCTTCCACGTGCGCGCGCCGCGGCTGGTCCGCTCGCCGCCCGCTGATCCGGGGCTGCG
>DAOMZC010000756.1:0-3746 GCA_035437965.1 Pseudomonadota bacterium | reverse complement strand
GGTCGCCGAGGCGCACGGCGGCACCATCGCCATCACCGCGGCGCGGACGAGCGTCGGGCGCGAGCTCGGCTGCCGCGTCACCCTGCGCCTGCCGCTCGCGGCCCGCCGCGCCGCGGCCGACTGAGTCCGGGCAGCAGGCTGAGACAAAACGTAGCGCGCGGCCCGAGTTCGTGCTGGGCCGCGCGGAGCAGCCTCGTGGCTGTGAGCACGGCCGGACGCGAACTCGGGTCGCGCAGTAGTTTTGCCTCAGCCTGCTAGGCTGCTAGTCTTCCAGGCGCAGGTGGCGGTGCTTGACCTGCGAGTCGCCGGCCCGCCCCGCCCACTCGAACTGCGCCCCGCGCTCGGTGCGGAAGGTGCGGAAGGGCTTCCACGCGGCGCCGGGAACCGTCCGCCGCGACAGGGTGAGGCGGCAGCTGGCGGCGCCGGCGAAGTGGCAGTAGGCGGGGCTGCCGTCGGGGTCGACGTACTCGGTGCGCACCATGTCGTCGGCGCGGCAGGTGTACTGGACCTCGACCTTGCGGGTCAGGCCGTGAGCGCTGACGGTGTAGCTGCCGGTGCGGAAGTCGGCCCGGCATACCGGCATCGTCAGCCAGGACTTGAACGCCAGCTCGGCGCCGTCGAGACCCTCGGGGTAGACCGAGATCACGGTGAGCGGGATCACCACCGGACCGCCGCGCATGCGCACCGAGAGCGTCTCGAGCACCGCGCTCGCCGGGGTGGACAGCGCCAGGTCGTCGGCGAACTCGAACGAGTTGCAGCGGCCCCAGCCCCAGCCGTAGGGGTGCTTGCGCCCCCACATGTGCGACTGGCCGCCGCGCGCCCGCTCGAGCTCGACCCGCTGCCCGTCGATGACGATGCTGCCGCGCAGCTCGATGCTGTGGTTGGGCGAGACGAGCAGGCTCTCGGACAGGCCCAGCCGGTCGGCGTACAGCGACTCGGGGAGCAGCTGATGGGGGCGCGGCGCCGGGGCCCAGGCGAGCTCCCACGACACCTCGTGACCGCCGCCGGCGAGAGACCCGCTGGCGTGGTCGTGGCCGAGCTCGGACTCGCCGATGCGGAGCAGGAACGGGTGCTGGGCGCTGGCGAAGCTGGCGAGCGGGAAGCGGCGGTGGATGCCGAAGGTGCGCTGCGGGTCCTGGGGGTCGCAGCGGGAGAACCACAGCTCGACGTAGGGGGTGCCGTGGGCCGGCGCCTCCAGGGTGTAGCGCAGCCAGTAGCCGGTCCGGCTCCCCGGGTGGTAGAGGGTCAGAAACCACACCTCGTAGTGGCCGCGCTGGCCGCGCCAGACCAGGTGATTGCTGTCCTGGGCGGCGCTCTGCTCGGGGGTCTCAAGGGCGGTGCGGGCGCCCGGGCCGGCAGGCGCTCCGGCTCTGGCTGCGGTCATCGCTTCGGCGCTCGGGGCGCGGCGGCTCCCAAGGGCCGAATCGCTGGCCGAATCGCTGACCGAATCGCTGACCGAATCGCCGGCCGGCTTGGCGGCGGCTGAACAAATGGACTCGTGACCGGGCGCGCGGCCGGGCTCATGAGATTTTCTACTGTGCATAATCCTCCGTGCCCTGGCCCATGGCCTGCAGTTCGGGGGACCCATAGTACTACATGTGCGGACCTGCGACCGAAAATCCCCACAGCCGCAAGGCGCTTGGTCCATCGGGGCCCTGGTGGACGCCGGCGCCGCTCGCGTGATCCGGTTGACCGCCTATTCCATCTAAGAATACGATTCAAACGTAGCTAAAAGTGCCGCGAATCGCCGAATGGCGCGAGCACCACGACGGGACTTCCCAGCGCATCCACGAAGCATCTCCCAGGACCGGTGAGCTGAACAATGAATGGCAGACTGCGCACGACGCTGCTTGTAGGCCTTGTAGGCGGAGGCGTTCTCGGCTTGGCCGGGCCGGCCGGAGCCAAACAGACCACTGTAGGTCCGACGGTGACCAAGCAGGGACCGCCGCCTTCCTCACCGACCAAGCCCGACGAAGACGAGATTGTCGAGGTGGCCACCCCGGACAGCGGCAAGGTCAGTCGCAGCGCGCCGCTCGACACGACGCTGCAGGCGCGGCTCGAGCAGCTCGAGCAGCACAACGCCGACCTGACCTCGAAGCTCGCCGACATCGAGCGGCGCCTGAGCATCGTCGCCAACCCCCCGACCGCGGTGCGCCTCACCGGCTACGTCGACTTCGGCTTCTTCGCCTTCGCCCGCGGCAACGGCTCGGGCATTACCAACTACGTCGCCCAGCCCGGCAACCTCGGCCGCGACGCGTTCTACAACAACGCCTACGTCCAGCGCTTCCCGGAGTTCTTCGCGCCCTGCGGCTTCACCGCCGCCAACGATGTAATCCCGTGCCCGCGCGCGCCCAGCACCGGCTCGTCGCCGCTCGGGCAGAACCAGGCGCGCTGGCACTTCCTCGGCGACCCGCTGGCCACGACGATCAACACCGTCGGGCACCCGGCGGATACGCGCTCGCAGAACGATCCGGGGCAGACCTCGCAGGCGGTGCCCTACGACTACATCCAGTCCGGCGGCAAGCCGACGTTCATCATCAACGAGCTGAACCTGACGCCGATCGTGAAGCTCGACGCGCTCAAGGGGCTGACCGCGCTGGCGTCGATCAACTTCTACCCGCGCACCGCCAGCGTGTCGCTCGGCGACAAGCTCGACGGCGGCAGCGTGGTGCCGGCGGGGCCGACCTCGCTCGGCGACTACCTCGGCGTCGACCTGGCGTTCCTTGAGTACAACAACCGCTTCGGCGCCGGCCGGCACGACATCAGCGTCTACGTCGGGCGCTTTGACCCCAACATCGGCATCGAGTACCGGGTGCGCAAGGCGCCCGACCGCTTCGGGGTCACCCCGTCGTTCATCTGCCGCTACAGCTGCGGCACGCCGCTCGGTCTGAAGCTGCGCGGGCAGTTCTTCGACGAGTTTTTCACCCTCGCGCTCGGCGTGCACAACAGCGCCAGCTACCAGGAGAACTTCCGCTTCTCGGAGGAGACCGACAAGAAGTACATGAAGACGTTCTCCGGCCGCATCTCGCTGCACTGCAGCGAGCGCAACTACTGCAAGAAGGCCAGCTTCGAGCTCGGCTTCTCGGGCGAGTTCGGCGGCGAGGTCGACGGCTTCTACGACGTGAGCCGCTCGGAGTTCGACCCGTTCGTGGCGCAGTGGACGATCGACGTCGACCTGCACTTGGAATTCCGCGGCTTCGAGCTGCGCGGCGAGTTCCTCAAGTCGCAGGCCGACGGCTACATCGGCAGCGACATCAAGCCATCGCTGCCGCGGCTGACCGTGCAGGGGGCCTACGTCGAGGCGTCCTACCACGTCACCAACTGGCTGGGGCTGCTCCTGCGCTGGGACTACCGCGACGCGGTGCACATCGACTACACGGTGCCGTTCGCCTATGTCTCGACGCTGTGGCGGGCGACCGCCGGGGTCCGCTTCGACATCAATGCCAACATCGCCTTCAAGGCAGAGTTTATCCACCTGCAGCCGTTCGGGCGGACCCAGGAGGGCCTGGCCGACAACGCCGCCTACGTGGCCCCGGGCACCCCGCTCATCGCCCAGAGCACGGCCGGAGATTTCGCCGCTGACTACGTAACGACATCTCTGGTCCTGCGCTATTAATTACTATTCGGCGCGCAGCCATCGAAAGTCGCAGGGGAGACGTCGATGCAGAGACCTTCTGTGACTGGCCTTGAGTTTCATCGCGCCCGGCCGAGCGCCGCTCACGGCGGCCAGGCTGGGCGCCGCGGGC
>DAOMZC010000755.1:0-3750 GCA_035437965.1 Pseudomonadota bacterium | reverse complement strand
GAACTCGCGATGGATGTCGCGAACTGTGTACTCCGAAAGCGGAGTCCCCGGAGTGCCGCGCTGCTGCGAGCAGTAGTGGACCAGACCCTCTTCACAGATGTACAGGTAGCGGCTCCCCGCCTTGCAGCTCCACGAGTTCGGACGCCCCTCGATGAGGTTGCGCTGGAAGCTGTTGATGCGCGTGTACAGCCCCTGCCCGAGCCGCACCACTTCATCGTAGACCGCGGCCTCCGCTGCGCTCAGCGGCTTCAGCCGGCCGCTGCCATCGTGCAGCACTCCCACCGAGGTCGCAAAGCCAAGCTCGCGCGCCCGCCGCGCGATGGTCAGCGGGTCGCTGGCGTTGCGCATCCCGGCCCCGATCACCGAGTTGATGTTGACGTGGAAGCGGGCGTGCTTGGCCAGGTGGACAAGCTTGCGGTCGAGCGTCTTCAAGCTCTTCTGCGAGACCTCGTCGGGCTCCACGTTGTCGATGCTGATCTGCAGATACTCAAGCCCCGCATCGTTAAGCTGCTGGATGCGCTTGGGACTCAAATAGAAGCCGTTGGTGATGAGGCCCGTGATGATCTTGTGCTGCGCGATGCGCTGCAGGATCTGGTCGAGGCCCGGGTGCATGAGCGGCTCGCCGCCGCTTACAGTGATGCAGGCGGTCCCGAGCTCGGCGAGGCGGTCGATGCGCGCCAGCATCGTCGGCAGCGGCACCGGGTCCGAGGTCTTGTCGTACTCGTTGCAGTACGTGCAGGCGAGGTTGCAGCGCCGCATGGGAACGATCTGGACGAGGATCGGATGGTACTTGTCGACAAGCCCGCGCCCGACCATGCGCAGGATCTGGGAGCCACGACGAAACGACCGGACAAGGGAGCTCGGAGCGATCAAATCGGAAGTGGACGGACTCATCTGACTTTACCGAGGGCCGAAAGGCCGAAGACTAAGCGTTAAGAGGGAGGCGCCAGGGATAACACGTTGATTCGGTTATGCAAGCCGCAAGCCGCGCCGGGCGGTCGGGCTGGCCGAGGGGGTGGCCCGGCTTCGGTGTGGGTGGATATTTGACACTAGCTCACGGGCCGCTCCAGCTGGTGAATTTTTGACGAATTCCTTTCCCGCACTGACCCGCACTGATCCGCACCCGCACTGAACAGATAACCCCTGTTCCAGCGGTCGATGAGTCCAAGAATCCAGGGCCGGGACTGTGGTGCGCGATCGTGCGGAGGTGACACAGCGGGCCGATTTGCCACGCCTGGGCGCGCCCGGCAATTCGCGGCTCAGCGACGGGCGCGCGGACGATTTCCGCTTGGCATCGCTTATGCTGCCGCTCCGGGCATGGGCCGGTAGTCCGCTGGCAAAAGGATGATGTCTCATGCTGAGTCGATTTCTCATTGTGATGGTCGTGGCGGTCGGCTTGGTAGCGGGAACGCTGGGGACGGCCGCCGCCGCGCCGGTGTGGGTCACCATCAGCTCATCGCCGCCGGGGGCAACCGTCTACATCGACGGCAAGGAGCAGGGCGCCAAAGGGATCGCCGCCGACAGCTTCCGCCTCCGGCTGAGCCCCGGAGTCCACCGGGTCCTGCTCGAGCTGCCCGGTCACAAGCCGCTGGAGCAGACGGTACAGATCGGCCAGAGCGCCCAGCGCCTGACCTTCACCCTTGAGCCCGCGCCGGCCCGCCTCGCGGTGCGCGCCCCGGCCACCAGCGACGACGCCCGCGACGGTGAGCTGTTCATCGACGCCGAGCCCAAGGGCCGCGTGCCAGCCGAGGTCGAGCTCAAAGGCGGCTCGCACCTTGTCGAGGTCCGCAAGCCCGGCTTCAAGGTCTACAGCGAGACCATCGAGCTGGTCCCGGCCGAGACCAAGACCCTGATGGTGACCCTGAAGTCCGATATCCGCCGCGGCACCCTGCTCATCGCGGCGAGCGGCGAAGGGCTGGTCTACGTCGATGGCCAGGCGCGCGGCTCGGCCCCTCAGGTAGTCGAGCTGGACGAGGGTGACCACGCCGTCGAGGTACGCGCGACCGACGGCGGCGCGGTCCTGTGGCAGCAGCGCGTGAAGGTAGTGGCGGGGCAGCAGGTGCGGGCCCAGGCCGAGTGGAAGGCGGTGGAGAAGAACGGCTCGCTGCTGGTCGTCGCCCCGGACGACGCCGAGGTGATCGTCGATGGGACCCAGAGCGCGCGTCCCAACCAGATCATCGCCGGGCTGCGGGCCGGCCAGCACACCCTGCTCGTGCAGGGCAAGGGCTACACCGCGGTGACCCGGGTGGTCGACATCGAGGCGAACAAGCAGAAGGTCGAGCAGGTGCAGCTGGCGAAATCGGACGCCGGGCGGGCCAGCGTGCGGATGGTCATGGTGAACCCGGTCGAGGGCGCCGAGTACTACATCAACGGGCGGCGGGTGAAAGAGGACGAGCTGCTCGGGGACAAGGGCGTGGAGGTGGCGGCAGGAAAGAACATCGTGGTGGTCCAGAAGCCGGGCGTGGGGAAGGTGACGCGGCAGGTGAACGTCGCCGCCGGTGCGACCGAGGTGGTGACCGTGGAGCTCAAGAGCGTCGGGCGGCTGGCGGTCAGCTCGTCGCCGGCCGGCGGCCAGATCCTCCTCGACGGCCAGCCGGTGGGGACCAGCACGTTCACCGCCGACGATGTCCCGGCCGGACAGCACCAGGTAGAGGTCCGCCTCAACGGCTTCCCGCCCTTCAGTCAGGCGGTGGTGGTGCGCGGGGGCGAGACGGCCACCGTGCAGGCGGACCTGCAGGCCGGGGGAGGGTATCCGCCGGGGGCGGTCGCTCCCGATGGGTCTCCCTATGCGCCCGCGCCGTATCCGCAGGGCGGCACCGTGTATGTGCACGGCGGGCCGCGCCGGCTGCTCCTGCGCTCGGAGATGAGCGCCTCCCTGTCGGCGGTCACCAATGACCCGGGCCGCTTCACCGTGGACCTTGGCGGCGGCTACCCCTACTTCGTCAACCTCGGCATCGCCGTCGGCGCGGCGCGGGTGGGAATGTTCGGCCTCGATGTCGGGGTCGAGCTGCGCAGCGACATCTACGTGACCGAGGTGGGCGTGAAGGCGCGCGCGCAGCTGTTCCAGGCGGGACCCATCGCCGGCGGCCTGAACCTGCTCATCGCCGGCGGCGGCGGCCCCGATCAGCGCAACGACTTCGTCCTGGAGCTCGGCGCGCCGCTGACCCTGATCGCCGGCCGCTTCGTGCAGCTGACCGCGCGACCCTACCTGCAGATCTACAGCGACCGCGTCTGCCCGCCCGCCGCCACCGCCAGCCCCGACAGCCTGACCCGCGGCGAGGCGTGCAGCGTCGCCCTGGACGCGGTGGCCACCGGAAGGGAGGACACCTACGGCTCGCTGGAGCGCCTGAACGGCGCCCGCTTCCTGTTGCAGGGAGTCCTTGAGGTGTACGTAGCGCGGCACCTCAATCTGTGGCTGCTCGTCGAAGGAGCGCCCGGCACCGAGCGCCGTGCGTGGACGCGCCCCTACAACGCCCTGCTCATCCAGCAGACCGACTACGGAATCTACGGCCGCACCGGAGTGACCTTCAGGTTCTGATCCGCACCGCCGAGCGAGCCCGAAGTACGGCTCTCAAAAAGCGGAGCGCCGTCCCGCCCACCAGCTGCACCACCGCCCGGTCGGCACTGCGCGTACCTCGGCGTAGGTGCCAGCGCGTCCGGCGGCGCGAGGTCGGCGCTCGGCCCGTCGGCGCCACTACTCCGAGCGCGGTCGCGCCGCGTCCGCCAAGGCCCGCTGCTCCGTCGCCAAGA